>CAVIFD010000056.1:0-8055 GCA_963641545.1 bacterium
CTGCAAGACGAGGATCTCAACGGAAGGCTGGTTGTCGACAGCCGTCGTAAAGGTCTCAGACTTCTTGGTAGGGATAGTCGTGTTGGCTTCAATCAGCTTGGTCATCACGCCACCCATGGTCTCGATTCCGAGAGACAGCGGAGTGACATCAAGCAGCAATACGTCTTTCACCTCGCCTGTCAGCACGCCACCTTGAATAGCTGCACCCACGGCAACCACCTCATCGGGGTTAACGCCCTTGGAAGGAGTCTTGCCGAAGAACTTCTCAACGATAGCCTGCACTGCAGGGATACGGGTCGAACCACCGACAAGGATAACCTCGTCGATATCGGAAGTGCTCAAACCGGCATCCTTCAATGCCTGACGGCAAGGCTCGATACAAGCTTGAATCAAACTGTCTGCCAACTGTTCGAATTTAGAACGCGACAGAGTCTTTACCAAGTGCTTTGGCACACCGTTAACCGGCATGATATACGGCAGGTTGATTTCCGTGCTTGTCGTGCTCGAAAGCTCAATCTTCGCCTTCTCGGCAGCCTCTTTCAGACGTTGCAAAGCCATCGGGTCTTTACGCAGATCCACGCCCTCTTCACGAAGGAACTCTTCTGCCAGCCAGTCGATGATGACATGGTCGAAGTCGTCACCGCCGAGGTGAGTATCACCATTCGTCGATTTCACTTCAAACACACCGTCGCCAAGCTCCAGGATTGAAATATCGAACGTACCGCCACCAAGGTCGAACACGGCAATCTTCATATCCTTGTTTGTCTTGTCAAGACCGTATGCCAAAGATGCAGCAGTCGGCTCGTTCACGATACGGCGAACATTCAGTCCGGCAATCTCGCCGGCTTCCTTCGTTGCCTGACGCTGAGCGTCGCTGAAGTATGCCGGAACGGTGATGACAGCTTCCGTCACTTCTTGTCCCAAATAATCCTCTGCCGTCTTCTTCATCTTCTGAAGAATCATGGCAGAAATCTCCTGCGGTGTATACAGACGTCCTTCGATGTCCACACGCGGAGTGTTGTTGTCGCCACGTACCACCTTATAAGGCACACGGCTGATTTCCTTCTGAACCTGGTCGTAGGTCTCACCCATGAAACGTTTGATAGAGAATATCGTCTTCTCGGGGTTGGTGATTGCCTGACGCTTTGCAGGATCGCCCACCTTACGCTCGCCGCCTTCAACAAAGGCAACGATGGAAGGAGTCGTTCTCTTACCTTCACTGTTTGCTATAACCACCGGTTCATTACCTTCCAACACGGCAACGCACGAGTTGGTTGTTCCTAAGTCGATTCCAATAATCTTTCCCATATTTGATTGTGTTTTTATTGTTATTATTCCTGTTATCTTTCAGCCCCTCGCCCACCGAGCGGCGTTAGTGTTTGTACAAAACGTATGCCAAAACAACCGGCGATTATTCCCACTGTCAGAAACGGTGACAATACGGCAGTCGCAGAAAGGCATCACACCAAGGTAACCGCCAAAATGTTTAGCGATAATTAAACGTGGAGGAAACCAATTTGTATAAGGAAATATTTCTCTATTCAGTGAGACATCGTACCTTTGCCGCCGTCGAAAAAGAGAGTATTAATAACACATATAAAACTAATTATTATGTCTAAAGTAACAGTTGTTGGCGCCGGTAACGTGGGTGCTACTTGCGCAAATGTTCTTGCCTTCAATGAGGTGGCAGACGAGGTGGTGATGCTTGACGTAAAGGAAGGCGTTTCCGAGGGTAAAGCAATGGATATGATGCAGACAGCCCAGCTGCTGGGCTTCGACACGACGGTTGTCGGCTGCACAAACGACTACGCACAAACTGCCAACTCGGATGTTGTGGTTATCACTTCCGGTATTCCACGCAAGCCGGGCATGACGCGTGAAGAGCTTATCGGCGTAAATGCCGGCATTGTAAAAAGTGTAGCTCAGAACATCCTAAAATATTCTCCGAATGCAATCATCGTGGTTATCTCGAACCCGATGGACACGATGACATATCTGTCACTGAAGTCTCTCGGTCTGCCGAAGAACCGTATCATCGGTATGGGCGGCGCGCTCGACAGCTCGCGTTTCAAATACTTCCTGTCGCAGGCATTGGGCTGCAACGCGAACGAGGTGGAAGGTATGGTTATCGGCGGTCATGGCGACACGACGATGATTCCGCTCGCTCGTCTTGCCACATACAAGGGCACGCCTGTGAGCAAGCTCTTGAGCGCAGAAAAGCTGCAGGAAGTGGTTGCTTCCACGATGGTAGGCGGCGCAACGCTGACAAAGTTGCTCGGCACTTCTGCATGGTATGCACCGGGTGCAGCGGGAGCTTATGTGGTTGAATCGATTGTTCACAACCAGCGCAAGATGGTTCCCTGCTCGGTTTACCTTGAAGGAGAATACGGCGAAAGCGATCTTTGCATCGGCGTGCCTGTTATCCTTGGCAAGAACGGTATCGAAAAGATTGTTGAGCTTGAGCTGACAGCCGAAGAGAAGGAGTTGTTCGCAAAGAGCGCAGCAGCAGTCAAGAAGACCAATGCAGCCTTGGAAGAGGTTGGAGCTTTGTAAACAGGACACAATCTCGTCTGATTTCAATATGAAGAGGGTAGTCTCGGAAGAGGCTGCCCTCTTTTTTTTGTGTGGCACTACAAACGGCAATCCGAGAAGTCAGCGTAGGGCTACACCGATATCACGAAAATTTCGCATAACCGTTGTAGGACTACACCGGCATCACGGAAATTTCGCGGAACCGTCGTAGGGCTACACCGGTTTCGCGGAGCGAAAAAAAACGAGGATGCCCACAAACGGACACCCTCGCTATCTTTGGTGGTTACCAATACTTACTTTCCGATAATACCCAGCTTCGATGCGTTGATAAAATCGATGATATGCTGTATCTCCTCGCTCATGGGCACCTGATCGCTTATCATCTGCAAAGCGTCGAAGATGCTGCTGTGACCTTGGTAGATAATACGGTAGGCGTGACCGATGTGTTTGATGATTTTCGCATCCATACCTTCATGCTCCAGGATATAGGAGTTCACGCCGTAGTAGGCGGTCGGCTCCTGAGCTGCCACGATATACGGCGGCAAGTCTTTGCGGAAGCGACAGCCGGTCTGCGTCATCGACCATGCACCTATGCGACAACCCTGGCTCACCAGCACGTTGCCGCCGAAGATTACGCAGTCCTCGAAGAAGCAGTTGCCGGAGATCTTGCTGCCATAACCAAGCACGCAATGATTGCCGATATGCGTGTCGTGCGAGATATGCACACCCTCGTGCAGGAAGTTTCCATTGCCGATGAAGGTCTGCCCGCCCGCGTTGGTGGCGCGGTTGATCACGACGTTCTCGCGGATGACATTGTCGTCGCCAATGACAACAAGTGTCTCATCGCCCTTATAATTGAAGTCCTGCGGCTCTGCCGCAATGACAGCACCGTTGAACACCCTGTTGTTCTTTCCCAAACGCGCACCGCTCATAATACCGGCGTAAGGCATAATCTCACAATTATCGCCGATCTCCACGTTCTTGTCAATGTATGCAAACGGATGGACCGTAACGTTCTCTCCCAGCTTCGCGCCGGCATCCACATAAGCTAACGGACTAATCATAACAATTCAAGTTTTAGGGGTTATTACTCTCTTCCTCCACCGACAGCACTGTAGAGGCTTACGACAGCCTGCATGCGCTGAACGTTGTCGGACACTTCTGTCAGTTGTGCACTCAAGAGGCTCTGCTGAGCCGAAAGGATCTCCAAGTAAGTGGACTGAGCGGATTGGAACAAAGCCTTGGTGTAGTCCACAGCCTTTGCCAGTTGCTCGACCTGCGCCTTGTCCTGCTCCAGCTTCCTGTTCGTTGCGTCGAAGAGATGCAGCGCGTTGCTCACCTCCTTGCCTGCCTGAAGGATTGTCTGCTGGTAGTTCATACGTGCAATCTCTTCTTCCGCCTTCGACACCTTGAGGTTTGCAATCAGCTTGCCGTTGTTGAAGATAGGCTGCGCCAGCGATGCCAACGCCTGGAACATAAACTGTCCGGGGTTCGACACCGTGATGCCCGAGCCGTTTGTCCAACCTGCCGTTGCCGTAATGTTCAGCCCCGGATAGAACGCCGCCCGCGCCTTGTTCGTGGTGTAATATGCACCGGCGAGCGTCATCTCCGCAATCTTTACGTCCGGACGGTTCTCCAGGAGCTGAAGCGGCACACCCGCCATAAGATTGTCGGGCACCGTCTGCTCTTCCAACCTGCCGCGATTGATCTTCCCGGGAGCTTTTGCCAGGAGGACGGACAGAGTGTTCTCCGTCTCGCGCACCTGACGTTTCAGATCAATCAAGGAAGAAGACACCTGATGGTAGACAGCCTTCATCTGCACTACGGCAGCCTCCGTCGTCATTCCCGCCGTCTTCATGGCTTCCATAACGCGGACATTCTCCCCGTATATATCCACCGTCTCGGTTGTGATCTCCACCTGACGGTCGAGCATCAAAAGCGTAAAGTAAGTATTCGCGATACCGCTTATCAGCTGCGAGCGCACTGCCTGCTGCGAATACCGGCTCTGCAAATAAGCAGCCTTCTGGCCGCGGCTCGCGTTCAATAGCTTGCCAAACAGATCCACTTCCCAGCTTGCTGCGGCAGGCAACGTGTATGCCTTCGCAAAGTCGGAGCCGCCCATAGTGGTCAGCGTCCCTTGCGGAGCTATGTTTATGGAAGGGAGAAACGACAGACGGGCTGAAGTAAGCAACGTCTTTGCCTCTTCCACACGAAGCACGGCAGCCTGCATATCCACATTGTTTGCCAACCCTTCTTCAATCAGAGTCTGCAACTTCGGGTCGCGGAAGATCTCCTGCCAAGGGATGTTCCCCATGTTGGTAGTGTCGGCATCCAAAGTATCTGTTTCCGACACCGGATCACGATAGATCCCTGAGGTCTCTATCGTGTCAGGACGTTCGTATGCTTTGTAGATGTGGCAACTGCTCAACAGGGCAGCTGCACACATCGCGTATATAATCTGATTCTTCTTCATTGTCTTCTCCATTATTTTGTTTTAGCGTATTGCTCTATCTCTGTATTCATATCACTATTGTCCAAATCCTCCCATTCTATAGGCTTAACCTTTTCCTGCAAGTGCTGGAACACGACGAACAGTACAGGTACAATAAATATCTGGAATATCATACCTATCAACATACCACCGATAGCCGAGGCTCCCAACGTACGGTTACCGTGCGCACCTACTCCGAAGGCAAACATCAACGGAAGCAGACCGATGATCATTGCCAAAGAGGTCATAAGGATAGGACGCAAACGAGCCGCAGCTCCCAATACGGCAGCCCAGGTAATACTCATTCCCATACGCCGACGGTCGAGGGCGAACTCAACAATCAAGATGGCGTTCTTTGCCAACAGACCCATCAACATAATCAAGGCAATCTGCATATAGATATCGTTCGACATTGTTCCCAATATCATCTTGAGGGCAGGAATGCTTCCCAACGCCGCAAATCCGTTTACAAACAGGAAGCTACCCATAAGTCCGAACGGGACGGACAGCAACACTGCCAATGGAAGAAGGTAACTCTCGTACTGCGCACTCAACAGCAGGTAGACGAACACAAAGCACAACAGGAAGATGATACCCGTGGCACTGCCGCTCGTGTTTGCCTCTTCACGTGCCATACCGCCCAACTCATAAGCAAATCCTGTAGGCAAATTCTCTTTGGCAACCTCAGAAATGGCCTGCAAAGCCTGACCCGAAGTGTAACCGGAAGCCGGCGACACCATCACCTTGATGGATGTGTAAAGGTTGAAACGGGTGATGATATCCGGACCGTAGACCTTCTTCAGACTGACAAACTGCGTTATCGGAGCCATCTCGTTGCCGTTGCGCACCTTGATGCTGTTAAGCGACTCCAGGTTCTTTGTCGCATCCGGCTCGGCTTGGATCATCACACGATACATCTTACCGAAACGGTTGAAGTTGGAAGCATACAGACCTCCGAAGTATCCCTGCATGGTGGTAAGGATAGTGCTCGGACTGATACCTGCCTTCTTGCAGGCTGCCGCATCGATATCCAGCTGATACTGCGGGAAGGATGAGTTGAAGGTGGTCTGTGCCGAATTGACTTCCGGACGGTTCATCAAAGCGGTCATATAACTGTTCACAACCGCCTGGAAGTGATCAAGCGACCCACCCGTCTTGTCCTGCATATTCAGCTCAATGTCACTCGAAGCCGAATATCCCGGGATCATAGGAGGCGCAAAGAACAACACCTGAGCATCCTTTATCACCTTCTGTGCACGCATAAACAGTGTTGCATATATAACGTCGGAGCTTTGCATCAGAGAACGCTCTTCCCAAGGCTTCAGTTTGATGATGACAGATCCGTAGCCCGGTCCCTCACCTCCGATAAAGCTATAACCCGAGATGATGGTACGCGACGCAACCGACGGATCGGCAGCCACAAGACTGTCTACACGGGCAAGAATCTCCTGCGCACGTTCCTGAGATGTTCCGGGAGGCAAGGTGACCGCACCCATGATGGTACCGGTATCCTCGCCGGGCACCATTCCCGTCGGCGTTGTCTTCATCAGGAATATCAGCAAGGCAATCGCGCCTGCCACCAATGAAAACGACAACCATTTCTTATGGATAAAGAACACCACGCGTTTCTTGTATCTCTTCAACACCGAATCGTATGCGGCATTAAACGACGCATGGAAACGGTCTACGAGCGACAGCTTTTTGCCTTCCTCTCCCTCCTTGTGAGGTTTCAGGAATATGGCACACAATGCCGGCGACAAGGTAAGTGCGTTCAATGCCGAAAAACCGATCGCTATCGCCATGGTCAAACCAAACTGACGGTAGAACGTACCTGCCGTTCCGCCCATGAAGCTCACGGGGATAAACACAGACATCATCACGAGCGTGATGGAAACAAGCGCACCGCCCAATTCGCCCATGGCATCAATGGAAGCTTGTCGGGCTGATTTATATCCTTGGTCGAGCTTGGCATGCACGCCCTCGACCACCACTATCGCATCGTCCACCACTATCGCAATGGCAAGCACCAATGCCGAAAGGGTAAGCAGGTTGATACTGAAACCTATCAGCTTCAAGACAAAGAAAGTACCGACCAACGCCACCGGAATAGCTATCACAGGGATAAGCGTAGAGCGGAAGTCCTGCAAGAACACATACACAACCAACACCACAAGGATAAAGGCTTCAAGCAATGTCTTGATTACTTCGTAGATTGAAGCGAAGAGGAAGTCGTTCGCGCTCTGAGCTATGTTTATCTCCATACCTGCCGGCAAAGTCTCCCTTGCCTCGTCGATCACGGCTTCGATATTCTTGATTGTCTCGGTCGCGTTCGTACCTGCCATCTGGAACACAATGGAAGAAACCGCTTTATGCCCGTTCACCTTATTGCTGAACCTATACGTTATACGCCCCAGCTCCAGGCGGGCAACGTCGCCCAAGCGAAGCACCTTTCCGTCGGGCAATGCCGTGATCACAATGTCGGCAAACTCTTCTTCCTGCTGCAGACGTCCTTTATAACGCAGTGTGTACTGATAAGTCTGGTTTCCTTGTTCTCCCAACTGACCAGGGGCTGCCTCGATGTTCTGCTCAGCCAATACGTTCGATATGTCGGAAGGCATAAGTCCGTACTGCGCCATTATGTCAGGCTTCAACCATATACGCATGGAGTAGTCACCACCCATCACCATGGCATCACCCACACCCTTCACACGCTTGATCTCGGGGATGATGTTTATCTCCATGTAGTTTTCAATGAACTGAGTGCTGTATTTGTCTTCAGCATCCACCAGAGAGAAGATCAGAAGCATTGAGTTCTGACGCTTACGGGTAGTCACACCGATCTTTGTTACTTCGGCAGGCAGCAATCCCTGCGCCATAGACACACGGTTCTGCACGTTCACGGCAGCCATATCGGGGTCGGTGCCCTGGTTGAAGTAAACACTTATGGAAGCCGAGCCGTTGTTGGAAGCCGACGACTGGATATACATCATGTTTTCCACACCGTTTATCTGGTCTTCGAGCGGAGCCACCAC
>CAVIFD010000057.1:0-7958 GCA_963641545.1 bacterium
GGTCTCATTGCAACTCTACAAAGACACGAAAAAGTACTTTTTGGTCTCATTGCAAGTCTACAATCTGACAAAAATGTCAGTTTTGGTGTTATTGCAAGTCTACAAAGACATGAAAAAGTACTTTTTGGTCTCATTGCAAGTCTACAAAGACAGGAAAAAGCGCATTTTGGTCACAGTGCAGAGTTGCACTGACACCAAAAAGGTCTTAAAAGCCAAAGAAACTTAATGCACTGACACCAAAAAGGTCTTGTTTGTGAAAGAGACCTAATGCACTGACACCAAAAAGCACTTTTTCGTCACAGTGCAGAGTTGCACTGATATTAGAAAGCACTTTTTGGTGTTAGAAACGAGTTGCGCTACTATTCCTAACTGTCATCCCGCGCCCCGACGCGGGATCTCATACTCAACTCTGCACATTTCTTTGATAGAGCCGAGTGGAGATTGAGATTGCGGGCAAGCCCGCGATGACAGTTGAGGGGATGCGGAATGGCGACGGGACGGCGGTTCTTACGACACGGGGATGGGGACCACGGGTCCGCCATGACATGCTTGGGGGTGCAGGATGACAGGTGTCAGGAAGGATGATTTTGGATTGAGCGCGTAAAAAAACCGGGGCACCTTCTCACGAAGACGCCCCGGCTCCTTTACGTTAGTAAAGTCTTTATGTGTGTGTTAACCTCAGGGGAGACAGACTCCCCGTCAGAGAGATACTGCCTGTTACGGCAGCTTTGTCGTTATCCTCATCAGTCTACGGTAAAGTAGTCGTAACCATATCCGATGTTACCGGCGGACACGAAATAATGCACGCAGATGAAACAGTTGTAGTCCGAGTACATTCCGCTCTCGTAACCGTTGTCGGTCACCCATGCGTCGCTGCCCTGCCAATAGCCGAGATCACGAATTCCTACTGCTCCGTAGCTTCCGTAAGTGAACGGAGTCTCTGCAACGGGCACTCTGAAGAAGCGATATACTCCGTCGGCATTCTTACCTTCGTAGTCTATCAGGTTTATCTTGAGAGAATAGCCTGTGCCGAACACATCCTTGAAGCGGTAGAGGTTATCGTCGGTCGTACATTTCTGCAGAACGGTCTTTGTGGATGTCAAGCCCAGTGCTGCGATCAGGTTTTTCGATGCGCCGAAAGTATACGTTCCTGCCACCACGTCGCTCCACTCCAGTCCGGTGAACGTGCTTTCCGATGCTTTCTTCTTGCCTCCGCCGACAGCCACAGCGGTTATCGTATATGCGCCGTAGAGGTCCTTGATTGTCACGTCGACATCAGATGCGCCGGCTATGCCGTCGATCTTGGTACCATTGGAGACAACATAGTCGTTGTAGCCCTCTTCGCCAAGCGAAGAAACACGCGATTCCTTGTCAGCTGTCTTCTCTGCCAGGTAGTAAGCCTCCGTCGTTTGGCTGTTGGCAGCGAAACGCAGCACGATGTCGTTGTCGGGGTTGTTCGGACGGGCGGCAGCGTACTGATAGATTACGACAGAGGGTTCGGAGTCGTTGCCCGGCTCTGTGCCTTCGTCTGCGCTACAAGAAACCATTGCTGCGGAGACAAACGTCGCCGCAAACAAACCATATATGTATCTTTTCATATTTTCCATCTTTTATGTGTTAGTCTTTTTTCATTACCAGTTATACTCCGCGGAATTGCTGCCCGGCTTGAGCGGCGTGGGGTTGTTCACACATTCCGTGTTGTAGTTTGTTTCCGTCTGCACGATACAGAGGTCCATCCAGTTCGGGTACATATTGCCGTTGTTGGTGTCGTAGCCACCGAAATTCCAACGGTAACCGTCGGTATGGTTCGTTCCGGCATAGCTGCGGATAACACCCTTGTCGAGACGTTTGATGTCGAAAGTGGCAAATCCTTCACCCCAAAGCTCCACGCGGCGTTGCCACCACACTTCGTTCTGGAACGCTGTTGCATAGCTGCTTCCGTAGCTCTCTGCACTGTGTGTACCGTATACATACTGCGGGTCGCGGCTCTTGGCAAACGATGTCAGCAAGGATATACCACGCGACTCGTCCTGCATTCCGGCTGCTTCTGCCTCGATAAGCATCATCTCTTCGACGCGCATCAGCGGGACAGCCACGGTGAATGCCGCATACTGGTTGGCATGCTCGCCGCCTGCCGGACGGAACTTCACTTCCAAGCCGCCCACAATACCTGATTTGGTTGCGCCTGCAGTGGTTATAAGTCCATCAGGAGCGTCGGAATATTCTGCGAGGGCAACGAGCGCATCTTCTTCGCGCATATCGTCGATGGCGAAGTCAACGAAGCTCTTCTTGCGGAAGTCCGTGGCCGGAATGGTCTGGTAGAGGTGATAGTCGATACGCTTGGGCGTGCCGTAGTTGGCTGCATAGCCGCACTCCGAAGCAGACACCTCGATAATCATCTGCGAGCCCCAGCTGCTGTCGCCGTCGTTGAGCAGGATATTGGGATCGTCTGCGCGGTAAGTCAGACCGAACATCCACGCGCCGTTGGGGGTGTTGAAGCCCGTAGTGCGGGAAGTGAACTCGCCCTCCGTCATTGCCGTATAGCCTGCCTGTGCCTTCTTTGCATACTCCTCGGCCTTGCTCCATTCTTCCATCGTCAGATAAGCACGGGCTTTCAGTCCGTAAACGACGGAGAGGTCCGGAGTGTACACGTCGCTGCGATCATAGTCGGCAAGATAAGCCTCAGCCTTGTCGAGGTCGGAGATGATCTGTGCCCACATCACCTCGTTGGTAGCACGCGGGTTGGATGCCAAATCGGACAGGGTAGAAGTCTCGAGCACCAGCGGAACCGTTATGCCGGACTTGTCCTTTGCATAGGTCTGCGTGGCAAACATACGTGCCATATCCATGTAGAACATTGCACGCATGGCATACGCGATACCTGCTCCCGACTTCTTGTCGCTGTCGGGGTTCTCGCCTGCCAGTGAGAGCACCGTGTTACAGCTCTTTATCCAGCTGTAGTAGTAAGTCCAGGGCACCTGGCAGCGTGCATACTGCGGTCCGAGACCTGTTCCGCAGCCGTACCATGTTTCAAACCATTCGTTACCGTCGGCTTCCACGGCAATGTCATTCCCCATAACGTCGCGTTGCAGGAAGAAAGACGGATACCCGAAGTCATATACGTAAGTGTTGCTGTTGCCACCATACGAGAATGAACCTGCCAGCGACTTGGTGATTGCCGAGACGAAGTTGTTGTACGACCCGGGGGCATCACCTGCCTGTTGTGCCGTAACGGTGGAAGTCTGCGGATCGATTTCCTTGATACAGCCGGTCATCAACATAACGCCGGCTGCAGCTATCGAGAATAATTTTATACTGTTTTTCATATCCATGTCTTTTTGCTTTTTAGGTTTAGAATGCCAACTGTATACCGCCCATAACCGTGCGTACCGGAGAATAAACGTTGATCGACTCGTTCTGAGAGTAGGCATAACGCGGGTCGAGCCCCCTGCGTGCCGACCAGAAGCAAAGGTTCTCGCCTGTTGCATATATGCGCAGCTTGCTGAGATTAAGCTTCGAGATCAAATCCTTCGGCAACGTGTAGCCAACAGTGAACGACTGGAAGTTGAGATAGCTTGCGTTTGTCAGCCAGCGGTCGCATGCTGCAACGGTGTACTGGTCGCCATATTGGAAGCGCGGGATGTTGCTGGAGATGTTGTTCGGAGTCCACGACTTGAGCACATCTTCGTGAATAGCCGATCCTGCGTCGTTCGCCGTCGTGTTATTGCCCATAAGCCCTGCATAACGTGCGTCGTAGATCTGTCCGCCGATCTGATAGTCGAACGAGAGGGAGAAGTCGAAGCCGTATGCCGAGAGAGATGTTCCGAAACCGCCATACACATCGGGAAGACTGCTGCCCTGCTCGTACTTGGTCGCGCTGTTCGGGTTCGTGGTGGTGTAGCTATGGTTCTTGCCCGGGCGGTTGGTAACGCCTTCGCCCAGCTCTGCGTCTACCCAGTAGGTAGCCTCACCCTGCTCGTTCACGCCTGCATACTCTGCGCGGAACTGGTTGTAGAGCGGACCGCCTTCCTTATACCACATGCTGTTTTCCGTAAATCCTCCAAGCTCCGTTATCTTCGATGCCGGCAGTTTGAGAATCTTGTCCTTATTGTGAGAGATGTTAAACATCAGACTCCAGTCGATATCCTTCGTGCGAATGACGGAACCCTGCAAGCTGAGCTCGACACCGGAGTTGCGGATGTCGCCGATATTGCCGTAGTAGCCACGCGAGCCGGCAGACTCGGGAACAGAGAGCCAGAACAACAGGTCCGTCGTCTTCTTGTTGTAGTAGTCGATGCTACCCGTCAAACGGTTCTTGAAGAGGTTGAACTCAACGCCCACGTTGGTGTTCGTCGTGGTCTCCCACGTGATGTCGGGGTTACCGATACGGTAGAACGAAGCAGACATCTGAGTGTCGGATGCGGCAGTCAGAGAATAGAGGTCGGTGTATGCCCAGTTACCGATATTGTCGTTACCCTGCTGACCGACAGAGAGCTTCAGCTTCAACTGGTCTACCCAGCTAACGTTGAAGAAGTCTTCCTTGTTGATAAGCCATGCGCCGCCGACCGACCAGAAGTTACCCCAACGGTTCGATTTGGCAAAGCGTGAGGAAGCATCGCGACGGTAGGATGCCGAGCCGAAGTATTTCTCATCGTAGTTGTACTGCAAGCTGGCAAAGTAACCCTCCACGTTGTATTCCGAGGTGTAGGAGTTGGAGCTTACCTTCTTGGCTGCGCCGTTGATTTCCTGGATAGCAGGCGAGAACACACCCTGACCGTAGGCATACAGGTACGTCGTCTTCGTGTCGTAGTATTCGTGACCCAACAGGAAGTTCACGTTATGTTTGCCGAACTGGTCGAAGTAGGTAAGTGTCTGCACATGGTTCTGACGCAACACGTCGGTCTGCGACTTGTCGATCTGTCCGTTTACGGAAACCTTCGGACCGTAGAGCGCGGTCTCGTAGTCGGAGTAGTTGGTATGACCCCAGTCCAAAGTGCTTGTTGCATTAAACTTGAGGAAGTCCGTGAAGTTGATATCCGCGGTAAACGTACCGTTCAGCTTGCTGCCTTTCGAAGTGACATCGTTGTAACGGTTCGAACCCAGCGGGTTTCCTGTAGCAAGGAATGAACGTGTCAGACCCGGATAGTTGGTTGCTGCCACACCGTAGTCGTACTGCGGGTTGCCGTTCTCGTCGACACGGATCTGCGGATTGCCGCTGCCGTCCAACACACGCACATAAACAGGATAGATAGGTGCGATGTTCGAGGTGTAATACATCAGGTTCGTCGAACCGAGAGACGTGCTCAGGTTAGGGTTCGACTCCGTTGAGGAGTTGGTGTATCCCACGTTAGCAGCCACCTTGAGCCATTTCATTGCCTGATAGTCCGCTTTGAAACGTGCCGAGAGACGTTTGTAGCCGGAGTATTCGATTATACCGTCTTCATCCAAATAACCCAAGCTGGCATAGAACGAACCTTTGTCCATCGCGCCGTTGACGCTCACGTTGTATTCCTGACGAAGCGCAGTGCTGTAGGCAGCGTCGCGCCAGTCGTCGTTGATGAGGTAGTAGGTCTCGCCGTTTGCCTCGTAGCTGCGACCCAGCGTAGCATTCGGGTTCAGCCTGCCGTTCGTTCCGATAAGATACTGCCCGTCGGGTACAGTATATATATTATATGCAAGATGGTTCAGCATCATGTTGTTTGCACTTGCATTCGCCTGCTCCATGCTGTTACCCCTACCGTAGTAATAGTAGTTGTAGTACTGTCCGTACACCGTTTCATAGTATTTGGCAGGATCATTGATGGTCTTGTATTCCTGCACGGCACGGCTGTTGCCACCCCAGCGGGCATCCACGTTGACCTGTGCCTTCTTGTTCTTTCCCGTCTTTGTCGTGACAAGGATAACACCGGCAGCACCACGCGCACCATACAAAGCAGCCGAGGCTGCATCCTTCAGCACGGTAACCGATTCGATATCTTCCTGCGGGATATTACTTAGCGAAGCACTATACGGCGCACCGTCGACAATAATCAGCGGGTCGGTGTCTGCGTACATGGAAGCGATACCACGGATCTTTATGCTTCCTTGTCCTGCACCCGGAGCACCCGAGCCGCCACGAAGCTGAAGACCGGGAGTGGTGCCGACCAACGCGTTGGTCACGTTCGTTGCGATATGCTTCGACAGCTCTTCTGTGCTCATGACAGAAGCAGATCCCGTAAACGAACTCTTCTTCTGTGTACCGAAGGCGACAACCATCACCTCGTCCAACACCTCAGAGTCCGATTTCAGAACCACTCTGAGCATTCCGCTCTTGATGGCAACTTCCTGCGTCTGCATTCCCACGAACGAGACAACCAAGGTCTTCGCAGAACTCGGAATGCCACTGATTGAAAAGACTCCATCAATATCGGTGGCAGTACCTATCGTAGTGCCCTTCACCAATACCGATGCTCCAATAACAGGCTCGCCATCCTCTTCGGATAACACTATACCCGAGACGGTGGATGTCTGAGCCGATACTAATCCCACGCCCACAAACAGGCATGCTAACATCATTAGTAACCTTTTTCTCATAAATTCTCTCTTTTAGAATTAATACTTAGGATAAACTCTGTACTTCTCTCCGCAAGAGAAGTACGGACGCGCAAAAGTAGAGCAAAAAACGATAATAGCGCAAGAAGTGTTACGAAAATGTTCGATTTCGTTACAAAATGGTCGAACAACTGCCAGAAGTATTACAATTCCCTTATTGCGTCTTTCGCTTGTAACGAAATTGCCCCCAACCTCTAAACGTCTGTTATACTTCTCTTGCGGAGAGAGATACAAGCCCTACAAGGCATCGAGGATTGCGCTGTTGGCATTATCCACGGCAGAAGTATCCAAAGAGGTAAGATAAATCAACGTTGTTTTTTCACAGTCGTGCCCCATCGCCTCGCTTATGACGGCGAGCGGGATGTTTTTGCTTTTGGCAATGCTTGCCCATGTGTGGCGGGCAACGTAGGTGGTGAGGGGGACGGACAAGCCGAGCTTCTCTCCGAGCGTCTTCAGATGGGTATTCACACAGTGGAGCGCGCTCTTGTATTGCCGCCTCCCGTCGCGCCGCATGTCGCAAATGATGGGCAGGAGGTATGACGTGCCGGTGGTGTGGCTGTCATACTTACACACGATTTCCTGCATGGGCTGCTCCCACTTGATGCAGAGCAGCTGCCCTGTCTTCCGCCTGCGATAGAAAAGGAAGCCGCCTCGCAGGTCGCTTTTCCTGAGATACGACATATCGACGAACGACATGCCGCGTGTGTAGAACGAGAACATGAAAATGTCGCGCGCAAGGTCAAGGTCTTTCTCTGCCGTGAGGTCAAGATCTTTGAGGCGGCGGACAATCTCGAGCGGGACGGCACGCTTGACGGTCTTGTCTATCCCCGTGTAGACATGCCTGAAGGGGTTGCGCTGCCATGTCAGAGACTCCTCCACGGCGCGATTATAGATGGCACGCAGTCCGCGCATATAAAAGGAAGAGGTGTTGGGGCACACGCCTGCCGACTTCAGATAGCTTTCATACGCCCCCATAAGAGAGGCATCGACACTGCAGAGGGCAACGTCGCCCCGCGCGGCAAGGAAACGCGCAAAACTGTTTCTCGCTGTCTCGTAGCGTTCGGCAGTCTGCTGCCTGCCCATGCGTCGGAGGTCGCGGACAAGACGATTGGTAAAACGGATAAACCCTACGGTCTTTGAAACGACCGGCGCACACTGCCCCATCTCGGCGGCAGCGGCGTAAAATCTAACATTCACTGCTTTCATAACCTTTTTCGTTTGATTACTGAAGCAGCAAATAAACAAACGCACTTTTTCCCGATTGGAGGCTGAAACTCCCTCCGACAGCCCCACTTTTTCAAAAGTGATGCCGGAAAACCCTCCGACAGCCCTTCTTTTCAAAAAGTGATGCCGGAAAACCCTCCGAC
>CAVIFD010000058.1:0-504 GCA_963641545.1 bacterium
GGCTTCAATCCTATGATCTATCCCGACATCCGGTTCGGTTACACCGTCCACGTCGAGGGTAAGGGCAGGGATATCATCGTGACGGTGGATCTCGATCGCCCCGTTCCCTCGGAGTTCTTAGGCAAGGTGGGCTTCAACCTCGAGCTTTTTCCGGGCGACCTCTTCGGCAAACCCTGGATCATGGATGGGCAGAGCGGCATCTTCCCCCAACAGCCCAACGGACCGGCCATGCACGTGAAGTCCAACCATCTGCATCCCGGCGATTACTGCTCTTTTACGAAGGAGAGCGGCATGCGGGCAGACCGCGAGAGGTTGGAAGGCGACGGCTCGTATAGCCCCATTGTTGCAGACGACCTTATTGCCGAGCCATACGCCGTGGGGCATTGCTTCACTGTCTGCCCCGACGATGCGTACAGCCGGTTCACCATCTCATCGTCGGATACGGAGCTGAAGCTCTACGACGGACGTATGAACCACAACAACGGCTGGTTTGTTGTCCGCAGC
>CAVIFD010000058.1:514-7875 GCA_963641545.1 bacterium
GATGTACACACCCGTTATACAGACTTCGCAGGTAGGCTATCATCCGGCGCAGCCGAAGGTGGCAGTCATCGAGCTTGACAGCCGCGACAGTGCAAAAGAGGAAGCCACTCTGTATCGTCTTACGGCAAACGGAGAAGAGAAAGTCCGCAGCGCAGCTCCGCAAGCATGGGGAGCTTTTCTGCGTTACAACTATCTCACGTTCGACTTCTCTGACGTGAAGGAAGAAGGGATTTACAAGGTTCGTTACAAAGGCTCGTCCTCTTCCGTCTTCCGCATTGCCCGCGATGTATACGAGCGGGGCGTGTGGCAACCTGTCTTGGAGTATTTCCTTCCGGTGCAGATGTGTCACATGAGGGTGAACGAGAAATATCGCGTATGGCACGACTACTGCCACACAGATGATGCACGCATGGCTCCTGCCCTCAATCATATCGACGGATATGCACAGACATCCGAGACACTTACGAAGTATGCTCCCGGAGATATTGTCCCGGGACTTAACATCGGCGGATGGCACGACGCCGGTGACTTCGACCTGCGCGTGGAGTCGCAAGCCGGCGAATCATATATCCTGGCATTGGCATACGAGGCTTTTCGCGAAGACTATGACGCGACATCCATCGACCACCACAGCCGGATTACCGAGATACACCTGCCCGACGGCAAGCCCGACATGTTGCAACAGGTTGAAAACGGAGTGCTGAGCGTGGTAGGAGGCTATCGTGCCCTCGGACGTCTGTATCGCGGGATTATCTGTAACGACCTGCGGCAGTATGTTATGTTGGGCGATGCCGGAGCAATGACCGACAACACAATGGGCAATGCCGACGACCGCTGGGTGTTTACCGAAGATAACCCTTCCCGCGAACTGAGCACTGCCGCTGCCCTTGCTGCCACAGCCCGCGTGCTGAAAGGGTTCAACGACACGCTGAGCACACAGTCGTTGCAGGCTGCCCGCGAGCTGTTCGACCGTACCCGCCAAGACAGTCATGCAGAGATAAGCCGTCTGCAAGCTGCCGTCGAGCTTTATCTCACCACCCGTGAGGAGGGCTACAAGAAATACATACTCGACCATCAACGGCTGATCACCGACAACATTGCCCGGACGGGATGGTTCGTCGGACGTGCCGACAAGGCTATCCAAGACAAGAAGTTCTCGAAAAACATACGCGAAGCTCTTGCCTCATTCCGCGACGAGCTGGAGAAACAGAAGAAGGAAACACCGTATGGAGTCCCTTACCGACCGAACATCTGGGGCGCGGGATGGGACATTCAGGCATTCGGCTACCGGCACTATTTCCTTGTGAAGGATTATCCGGATCTGTTCTCTCCGGAAACGCTCTTTAGTGCGCTCAACTTCATATTGGGTTGTCACCCGGGCAGCAACACAGCGTCGTTTGCTTCCGGCGTGGGAGCAGAGTCGGCGACGGTAGCCTACGGACTGAACCGTGCAGACTGGTCGTATATCCCGGGCGGAGTGGTCTCGGGAACTGCCCTTATTCGTCCGGACTTCCCCGAACTCTTGACGTTCCCGTTCCTTTGGCAACAGACGGAATATGTGTTGGGAGGAGGCTCTTCACACTATATGTTCCTTGTTCTCGCTGCCCGTCAGCTATTGGAAAACAAATAAAAAGGCTAACCCCATTTAATCATATAAGACATGAAACAAGCAATCGTTAGTGCCGTTTTCGGCACGTTGTTATTCACTGCCTGCCATTCGGATACCATCCGGCAGACAGAAAACGGAATAGTTGTCCCGATCACTTCCGGCGCGACGAAAACCGTAAAGATGGAAGTGGTCACCGACAATGTCATTCGTGTGATGGCTTCGCCGACAGGAACGTTCGACGAAAGCGTAAACCTGATCAGAGACAAACATTCGTTGCCTGTTCCTGCCTTCGAGACTGCTCAAAGCGGCGACACCGTTACGCTTGCGACAGCTTGTGTAGAGGCTCATCTGTTGCGAAGCACCGGCGAGGTGTGGTTTACCGACAAGGCAGGTAACATTATCCTTCGCGAGCAGCAGGGAGGAGGAAAAGAATACGCGCCGATAGAGGTGGAAGGAACCCGAGGCTGTTCGTTTCGTCAGGTCTTTGAGAACGGGGACGACGAAGGGCTGTACGGATTGGGACAACATCAGAGCAGCGAGTTCAACTATAAAGGGAAGAACGAAGAACTGTTCCAATATAATACGAAGGTGAGCATCCCGTTCATCGTTTCCACCAAGGGGTATGGGATACTTTGGCACAACTATTCCCTGAGTCGTTTTGGAGACAAACGTCCATACGCGGAATTGGGAAATGTCTTTAACCTGTATGATAAAGATGGCACGGCAGGCGCATTGACGGCAACGTATTATGGTGACAAATCCTCTTCCACTCCGTCGTTGATACGGAAAGAGAGCAAAATCGATTACGAAGACCTTGTAACGATCAAGAACTTTCCCGACAAGTTTCCCACCAACGAAGCGTATGCAACTTGGGAAGGCGAGATAGAGCCAAAAGAAAGCGGTATGCACCATTTCAAACTGCATTATGCCGGATATACAAAGGTCTTTATCGACGGGAAAGAGGTCGTTGCCGAGCGTTGGCGCACGGCATGGAACCCGAACGACTACAAGACCAAGGTCGGTTTGGAAAAGGGCAAACGTTATCCTATTCGTATCGAATGGCATCCGGATGGCAGTGTCTCTTATTTGGGGTTGAAGGTGCTGAGTCCGCTGCCCGAAGCCGAGCAAAACCGTTTGGCTTTTTGGAGCGAGATGGGCGACCAAATAGACTACTACTTCATCGGCGGCAAATCCATGGATGATGTGATAAGCGGCTATCGCACCATCACGGGTAAAAGTCAGGTGATGCCCAAATGGGCAATGGGCTATTGGCTGAGCCGAGAACGTTATAAAACGCAGGATGAGCTGCTCGCTGCCCTCGGAGAATACCGTAAGCGTCAGGTTCCGTTGGATGTGATCGTGCAGGACTGGAGCTATTGGCCCGTAGATGCCTGGGGAAGCCATGAGTTCGACAAAGAGCGTTTCCCCGACCCTGAAGGAATGATTCGGGAGATACACGAAAAGGATGCCCGCTTCATGATTTCCGTATGGCCGAAGTTCTACATGACGACAGACCATTACAAGGAGTTGGACCAAATAGGCGCAATGTATCAGCAGGCAATCAAGGACAGTATCCGCGACTGGATCTATCCGGGGTATATCGGATCGTTCTACGACGCATACAACCCTGAAGCCCGTAAACTGTTCTGGGGGCAGATGAACGAACATCTGTACAGCTTGGGTGTCGACGCATGGTGGATGGACGCATCCGAACCGAACGTGCAGGACAATACGGATTTGGATTATCGGAAGAAGCTGTGCGGACCTACCTACCTCGGTCCGTCCACCAAATACTTTAATGCTTATGCTCTTATGAATGCAGAAGCAATATATGACGGACAGCGCAGCGTTAACCCTGATGACCGTGTGTTCCTGTTGACCCGTTCGGGTTTTGCCGGACAGCAACGGTACTCGACTGCCACCTGGAGCGGAGATATCGGTACCCGTTGGGAAGATATGAGGGCACAGATGAGTGCGGGTCTGAACTTTGCCATGTCGGGTATCCCTTACTGGACGATGGATATAGGCGGGTTCTGCGTGGAGAAACGTTACGAACAGGCAAAAGAGGGAAGCAAGGATCTCGACGAATGGCGCGAGCTGAACACCCGTTGGTATCAGTTCGGAGCTTTCTGTCCGTTGTTCCGCAGCCACGGGCAATACCCGTATCGGGAGATATACAACATCGCGCCGGAAGGCACACCGACCTATCAGTCGATGAAATACTACACCGAGCTTCGCTATCGTCTGATGCCCTACATCTACAGTTTGGCGGGTATGACCTATTTCAACGACTATACAATCATGCGTGCCTTGGTGATGGATTATACGGAAGACAAGAACACCTACAATATCTGCGACCAGTTTATGTTTGGTCCCGCCTTTATGGTATGTCCGGTTCATCACTACAAGGAACGGGAACGGGAGGTCTGTTTCCCCTCCGGAATATGGTATGACTACTATACAGGCAAGAGTGTGGCAGGAGGAGCGTCCCGAGTGGTGCCTGCTCCTTACGAGCAGATACCGTTGTTCGTGCGCGGCGGCTCCATCATCCCTACGGGGCAGTTGATACAGTCCACTGCCGAAGAGCAGAGAGACCTCACAGTATACGTGTATACAGGAGCGGATGCCACATTCTCGCTGTATGAAGACAATGGGGTGACGTATGCCTACGAGAAAGGCGAATACAGCACCATTCCTCTTTCCTATAAAGAATCCGGAAAGACACTGACGATAGGAACCCGCTCCGGTTCTTTCCCGGAAATGGCAACGGAACGAAATATAAAGGTTGTCTTCGTCACACCCGAGTGCCCGAAAGGAAAGTCTGTAGAAATGGTTTACAAAGGCGAACAACTGACAGTTGTATTACCCCGATAACCCATATCTGTTATGAAACAGTGGACAATTATATTCCTCAGTCTCTTGCTGGCAGCCTGCTCGGCTGACCGCAAGGGGCGTGAGAGAGTCTCCTTTAACGAGGACTGGATGTTTGCCATTACAGAAGTCGAGGCAGATCACTCTGCTTCGGATTCCGATGATACGGGTTGGAGAAAGCTCTGCCTTCCGCACGACTGGAGCATCGAGGCAGACTTCTCCGAAAAGAATCCCGCAACGCCCGGAGGCGGTGCACTGCCGGGAGGCATGGGGTGGTATAGAAAACACTTCAAGATGCAGGAGAGCGATGCAGGGAAGCAGGTCTACATAGACTTCGACGGTATATATCGTTGCAGCAAGGTGTGGCTGAACGGACATCTGCTGGGCTTCCGCCCAAACGGGTATGTCTCGTTCCGCTATGATATGACCCCATATCTGAACTATGGAGACAAAGAAAACGTGCTTGCCGTGCAGGTCGACAATTCGCAACAGCCAAACTCACGATGGTACTCCGGCTCGGGTATATACCGAAATGTATGGTTGGTCAAGACCGGAAAGGTTCATGTGAACCTGTACGGAACGAATATCACCACGCCGACCGTCACACGGGAAAAGGCAACCGTGGCTATTGAGACAACGCTGAAGAACACTCTTGCAACGGCAACCAATGCCCTGCTTACGACAACCATCAAAGATCCTTCCGGAAAGACGGTTGCGCAGTCTTCCCTCCCTATCTCTCTCACGGAGAATGGCAGTAATACCGGCAAGCAGACATTTGAGATAGATGCCCCACAGCTATGGGGAACAGGCAACCCTTCATTATACACCGCCGTGACCGAAGTGAAGAGCGAAGGAAGGCTGACCGACCGGTATGAAACAACCTTCGGCATACGCACTTTCCGCTGGGACGAGGCAACGGGGTTCTATCTCAACGGCGAACCTACAAAGGTGCGGGGCGTCTGCCTGCATCACGACTTGGGTTGCCTTGGTACGGCTGTCAACCGCCGTGCCATCGAGCGTCAGCTACAGATCATGAAGGATATGGGTGTCAATGCCATCCGTACAAGCCACAATCCGCCGGCTCCTGAACTGTTGGAGCTATGCGACAGGATGGGATTGCTGGTACAAGACGAAGCGTTCGATATGTGGAGAAAGCGGAAATCGCCATACGATTATGCCCGGTACTTCGACGAATGGCACGAGCGCGACCTGACCGACCATATCAAACGCGACCGCAATCATGCCTCAGTCTTTATGTGGAGCATAGGCAACGAGGTGCTCGAACAGTGGACACATGCCGACGCCGACACGCTCAGCCTGCAGGAGGCAAACCTTATCCTGAACGCAGGACATAAGATTGACCCTGCTCTGTTGGAAGACAGCACAAAGAGCGTACAGTCGTTGATTACCATCGCTCTGGCTGATATAGTACGGCAGACGGACACAACCCGTCCGGTGACTGCCGGAAGCAATGAGGTAGGTCCTGCCAACCATCTGTTCCGCTCCGATGCGCTCGATGTGTATGGATTCAACTACCACGAGAAGAACTATGCCCCCTTCCCCGAGAACTATCCGGGGCAGAAACTGATCGTCAGCGAATCCACCTCAGCTCTGATGACGCGCGGTTACTACATGATGCCATCCGACAGTATGTACATCTGGCCCTCTTCGTGGGACAAGCCTTTCGACCGTCCGGAGCATCTGTGTTCTTCCTACGACAACTGCCATGTCCCTTGGGGCTCGACACATGAAGCGACGTGGCACGAGGTGAAACGCCTGCCGCACGTTGCAGGGATGTTTATCTGGACAGGCTTCGACTATCTCGGCGAGCCTACCCCATATTGGTGGCCCAGCCGCAGCAGCTTCTTCGGAATTGTTGACCTCGCAGGGTTCCCGAAAGATGTATATTATATGTACCGCAGCGAGTGGACAGACACCCCGACTCTGCATCTCTTCCCTCATTGGAATTGGAACAAGGGCGAAGATGTGGATGTGTGGGCTTACTATAATCAGGCAGACGAGGTGGAGTTGTTCCTCAACGGCAAGAGCCTCGGCACAAAAAGTAAGCACGACGGTGTGTATCATGTCTCCTGGCGCGTCCCGTTCGAGCCGGGCACCTTGAAAGCTGTTTCCCGCAAGGCGGGCAAGGAAATACTCTCGCAGGAGATTCATACGGCAGGCGAAGCAGCATACTTGGCATTGACCCCCGACCGCAAAGAGATTCATGCTGACGGCACAGACCTGTCTTTCATCACTGTCGAGGTGAAGGACAAGGACGGCAACACAGTGCCCCGTGCCAACCATCTGATTCGCTTCTCTGTGGAAGGCGACGGCTTTATTGCCGGAACGGACAACGGCGATCAGAACGACCCGAGCAGCCTGAAGAAGCCCGAGCGCAAAGCATTCTACGGGAAAGCTCTTGTTGTGGTTCAGAATACCGGCAAGAAGGGTGTCATCCGAGTGAAGGCAACAGCCGACGGACTGCCGGAAGCCGTGACGGAAATAGTGGTTAAACGACCTTAGTTTATCATCTTGATAGCTTTTATTGTATTATCCACAACATTTATTAGCACTTTTGCTATTGCAGCATATCTGAAGTGCCGTACATTTGCACCGTGGTTTTTTCATAATAGTATTAGATTTAAGGTTAACAAATTGATTAGGGCTTGTCGTGAGACAAGCTTTAATTGTTTATAGAGGTATCATCACCGCAGAGATCGGCGGAAATCACATGACCGAAGTCGGGAACATTCATCGCGTTGGCAGGCTCTGAAGGAAGCCGGCAACTGACGTCTTTTTTCAAGACGTATAAACCTTTTGGGGAAAAGGTTTAAACCTCCCTCAAAAATCACCACCGGTTCTCTGGTAAATCACGTATTAT
>CAVIFD010000059.1:0-7846 GCA_963641545.1 bacterium
GGCTATAAGGTCAGCATCATAGGTAACCCGAGTCTGTCGGAGGTGAAGACCATCATGATCGGTGTGCGCAACTACGGCTCGAGCGACGTGAAAAGTGGTGAGATATGGGTGAACGAACTGCGGCTGGGCGACTTCAACGAAGAGGGAGGCTGGGCAGCCAATGCCAACCTCAATGTGGCAGTGTCGGACCTCGCGACGGTGAACGTTGGCGGACGCATAGAGACGGCAGGCTTCGGAGCACTCGACCAGTCGCTTGCCGAACGTCGCATCGACGACTACTCGCAGTATAACGTGGCAGCCAACATAGAGTGGGGTAAGTTCTTCCCCGAGAAGGCGAAGGTCAGCATACCTATGTATTACGCCTACTCGAAAGACCAGACGAAGGCGAAATACAATCCGCTTGACCGGGACATCAAGCTGAGCGACGCATTGGATGCCACCGACACAAAGGCGGAGAAAGACTCCATCAAGAGCTTCGCCGTGGACAAGACCGTTGTCAAGAGCATCTCGTTCAACAACGTGAAGGCTGACATACGGAGCAAGACACCTATGCCATACGACCCTGCGAACTTCTCGATAGGCTATTCTTTCAGCCAGACACAAAACAACAATGCGGAGACGGAATATGAGACGACCAAGGACTACCGTGGTAACTTCGCATACAACTACACCCCATATGCCAAGCCGCTGCGCCCGTTCCGGAAGCTGAAGAAAGACAACGGATACACACGCTATATCAAGCAGTTCAGCCTGAACTACCTGCCCTCGAACATCAGTTTCCAGACAGCCTTGATGCGCAACTACAACGAGCTGCAGCTGCGCGACCTGGAGAACACGGGCTACAAGCCGGAGGTAACCTTCAGCTCCGAGTTCTACTGGGACCGTGCGTTCAACCTGCGGTGGGATCTTACCAACAGCTTGAACATGACCTTCACCTCCGGCACGAATGCACGTATTGAGGAGCCGTATGTGCAGGTCAACAAAGAGCTTGCGCCCGACCAATATCAGGTGTGGAAAGACTCGGTAAAGCAGAGCATTGCCGACCTCGGCACACCGCTGAAATACGATCAGACGTTCAATGCCACATGGAATATGCCCTTGCAGTATATCCCCGTGCTCGACTGGATGAACAGCGCCATCACCTACAATGCACAGTATAACTGGGATCGCGGTGCCGTGACCGACACCGAATATGCCCTTGGCAACACCATCACCAACCAGCGTCAGATCGACTGGCAGGGGAACCTCAACTTCCAGACGCTATACAACAAGAACAAGTACCTGAAGAAGGTGAACCAGAAGTTCTCGTCCACACGTGCCGCCACGAAGAAGAAAGAGAAGAAGGATGTCAAGTTGGAAAAAGACATACAGCTCAGCCCCGACAGCGGGACCATCGTGCAGCACGGCATGTTCACCAAGAAACTGCGCATCACTGCCCGCGGAGCCGACGGCAAGGTATATGCCATCCGCTATAAGCCCATCAACTTCGCACAGGTGATGATACTCAACCGCGACACTGCCCATCTGAAGCTGACCATCAAGCCCGGTCCGAAGGCTACGGAAGATTTCCTATACAAAGCTGCGGAGCACGCAACGCGCTTCCTTATGATGGTGCGCAGAGTCAACATACAGTATGCCTCCACGACGGGCATGTCTGTGCCGGGCTTCTCGCCCATGATAGGCGATGTGTTCGGACAGGGACGCTCGCCGTTCGGACTGACGCCCGGACTCGGCTTCGCCTTCGGAGCTGTGAGCCGCGACTTCATTTACGATGCCAAAGACCGCGGGTGGCTGATTGAGAACACCGGAAATATCAACCCTGCCATCATCAGCAGTGCGAAAAACCTGAACGTTAGGGCAAACCTCGAGCCTGTCACCGGACTGAAGATAGACCTCAACGCCAATCGCGTCGACACACGCAGCACCGACATACAGTATATGTATTCCGGCATGCCCGAGCTGACGGGAGGCAACTTCACCATGACCACCATCGCGCTGAAGAGCTTCTTCAAAGGTATCGGCAACGCAGAAAACAACTATGCCTCGACGACATTCGACAAGTTCCTCGAAAACCGCGAGATAATATCACAACGGTTGGAGAGCCGTTACACAGGGACGACATACCCGAGCAGCGGTTTCTTGGAGCAGACCGGATATGCAGGGCAGACATACAACCCTGGCAGCGGCGGAGAGCTTGGTGTAAGCCGCAACTCCGGCGACGTGCTGATACCCGCCTTCATCGCTGCATATACGGGGAAGGATGCAGGGAAGATTTCCTACTCGCCTTTCCCCTCGGTGCGCAGCATGCTGCCGAACTGGCGCGTCACCTACGACGGGTTGAGCCGTATCCCTGCCATAAAGAAATACTTCAAGACGGTCACGCTCAACCATCAGTATCGCTGCACATACAACGTGGGAGCCTACGAGACCTACTCCACATGGGTGGACGCAGGCTTGGGCGACAACCTCGGCTACACGCAGAATGCCTCCGACAAGCCCATTCCCTCGTCGCCCTACTCCATCTCGTCGGTCAGCCTTACGGAGAGCTTCAGCCCGCTGCTCGGAGTTGATGCCACGATGCTCAACAACGTGACCATCCGTGCCGACTATACGACAACGCGCAACCTCAACCTCAACATCTCCTCATACCAGATTGTGGAGGCTGTCTCAAACAAGTACACCGTCGGACTGGGATACAAGTTTGCCGAGTTTAACAAGATATTGAAGATGAAGAAGACGCGCGACTTCAGCAACGACTTGACCGTGCGGCTCGACTTCTCGCTCAACCGCATGCAGTCTCTGATACGTAAGATAGAAGAAAACTTCACGCAGGCAACAAGCGGCAACGTGGCAAAGACCATACAGTTTTCTGCCGACTACGGGCTGAGCCGTGCGCTGACACTCCGTGCGTTCTACGACCTGCAGATCAACGAGCCTCTCATCTCCAGCACATCCTACCCCACAAGCAATTCAAGCTACGGCATCTCCCTACGCTTCTCTTTGGCTCAATAAGTTTCGAAGGTCTCAAACCGATTGGTATCGGGGTTCGAAAAAATTTCGAAGGTCTCAAACCGGTTGGTATCGGGGCTCGAAAAAGTTTCGAAGGTCTCAAACCGGTCGGTATCGGGGTTCGAAAAAGTTTCGATGGTCTAAACCGGTCGGTATTGAGGTTCGAAAAAGTTTTGATGGTCTTTCAGCGCAACGTATGATATTTTCCAATCTCCATGCACAAAGCTGCCGCCTTGCCGTCGGTCAGGACAGACATCAGGTTTCGAAATGCCTCTCCATGGTTCATCACCTCCGTGTGACAAAGCTCGTGAAGCAAGACGTAGTCTATCAGATGCCACGGCAGGAGCATAAGTGACAAGGAGAGGCTAATGTCTTTGTTGCGGTTACAACTGCCCCAACGGGTTTTTTGGTCTCCGATCTTCACTTTGGAATAAGACAGATTATGACGCTTAGCCAACATATCAAGGCGTGCAGGGAGCAACCGTTGTGCTTCGCGGCGAAGCTCATCTGCCAGCAGCTTCTTCAATGCTGCCTGTACGTCGCCAGAGGCGAAGCACGTGTCTCTCGGGCAGTATATACGCATCAGCTCGCCCTCACGCACTGCGGCATAGCCGCTACAGTCCGCACGGCATATCTCCAGACGGAAGGTCGCCGTCTGAAGCGGCTTGGTGTCGTCCAGCAATGCCTGCTTCGGATGCCTCTTCAGGGCTTTGAGTATCCTGTCCTTGTTACTGCCGACAAAAGCCAGCAGCTTGGCTTCATCGCCGCCTTCGGGCATATTGGCGAAAACCATCCCTCTCGTTATTGCCAGTGAATAGCGTTTAATACGTGGGGTTGAACGGATAATAACAGCCCCGATACCGTCGTAGTTGATTGTCTTTTCCATATTTATCACAGTCTATATTGCCGCAAAAGTAGTGTATTGCAGCATAAAAAGTGCGTATCTTTGCGCCCGTTGTTTGGAAATTGTAACAAGTATAACTACATAAAATAAGGCAATTATGAGTAAGAAAGCGCTTTTATTGATCTGCGACGGCTGGGGAATAGGCGACCGTGGAAAAGATGATGTAATCTATAACACTCCCACTCCGTATTGGGACTACCTTCTCAAGACATACCCCAACTCCCGGCTGCAGGCTTCGGGCGAGAACGTGGGGCTTCCCGACGGACAGATGGGCAACTCGGAGGTGGGTCACCTCAACATCGGGGCGGGCCGTATTGTCTATCAGGACCTGGTGAAGATCAACATCGCCTGCCGCAAGAACACCATCCTCGACAACCCTGAAATCAAACGTGCTTACAGCTATGCCAAAGAGAGCGGCAAGAAGATGCACTTCATGGGGCTGACCTCCGACGGTGGCGTGCACAGCTCGCTTGAGCACCTCTTCAAGCTGACAGACATAGCAAAGCAGTACGGCATAACCAATGCATACGTGCATTGCTTCATGGACGGACGCGACACCGACCCCAAGAGCGGCAAGGGTTTCATCCATGAACTGGAGGAACACCTCAAGCTGACGGGCGGCAAGATAGCCTCCATCGTGGGGCGCTACTACGCCATGGACCGCGACAAACGCTGGGAGCGCATAAAGGAAGCCTACGACCTGCTTGTATGTGGCAAGGGTAAGGCGGCGGAAGACATGGTGAAAGCTGTGGAAGAGTCGTATGCCGAAGGTGTCACCGACGAGTTCATCAAACCTATCGTACACGTTGAGAACGGAAAGCCCGTTGCCACCATCGAAGAGGGCGACGTGGTTATCTTCTTCAACTACCGTAACGACCGTGCCAAGGAGCTGACAGTGGTCTTGACCCAGCAGGATATGCCCGAAGCAGGGATGAAGACGATCCCCAACCTACAGTATTTCTGCATGACCCCCTACGACGCAAGTTTCAAGGGCGTACACATACTGTTCGACAAGGAGAACGTGGAAAACACTCTCGGCGAGTACCTCTCGTCCGTAGGCAAGAAGCAGCTGCACATTGCCGAGACGGAGAAATATGCTCACGTAACCTTCTTCTTCAACGGCGGACGGGAGGCTCCGTTTGATGGCGAAGACCGTATCCTTGTGCCCTCGCCCAAGGTTGCCACCTACGACCTCAAGCCTGAGATGAGTGCCTTCGAGGTGAAGGACAAACTCGTTGAAGCCATCGGCACAAAGAAATACGATTACATCGTCTGCAACTATGCCAACGGAGATATGGTAGGTCATACGGGTGTCTACTCTGCCATAGAGAAGGCTGTGGTAGCTATCGACGCCTGCCTTCACGACACCGTTGAGGCAGCAAAGGCAAACGACTACGAGGTGATCATCATTGCCGACCACGGTAATGCCGACCATGCCCTCAACGACGACGGCACACCCAACACTGCCCACTCCCTCAACCCCGTGCCCTTCGTTTACGTGACGGAAAACAAGAACGCCAAGGTGGAAAACGGTATACTGGCAGACGTTGCCCCCTCCATCCTTCATATCATGGGGCTGAAGCAGCCTAAGGAGATGACCGGCAAATCGCTTATTCGATGATACAAATAGACGACACACTGATTAGCCTCGACCTCATCGAGGCTAATTTCGTTTGCGACCTTGCCGCGTGCCGTGGCATCTGCTGCGTGGAGGGCGACTCCGGTGCACCGCTTGAGAAACGTGAGATAGCAGAGCTGGAGAAGGCACTCCCCGTGATATGGGACGACCTCTCGCCCGAGGCACAGGCTGTCATAAAGAAGCAGGGAGTGGCATATATCGACTGCGAAGGCGACATCGTCACATCCATCGTTGGTGGAGAGAACTGCGTGTTCACCTGCTACGACAGCGACGGGGTGTGCAAGTGTGCCATCGAGAAAGCCTTCCGCGAGGGAAAGCTGACGTTCTACAAACCTGTGTCGTGCCACCTGTATCCGGTGCGCGTCACCCAATACAAAAACTTCCGTGCCGTGAACTACGACCGTTGGAAGATATGCAAGGCTGCAGAGGTGTTGGGGAAGAAGGAGCAGATGCCGCTGTACAAGTTTCTAAAGGAGCCTCTCATCCGTAAGTTCGGCGCTGCATGGTACGATGCTCTTGTTGAGGTTGCCGAGGAATGGCGCTCGCAGCATGGTAAGTAATACTCCCCCCGATCAGGTGTTGCGTATGAGGTCTGCCGACTGCGCTCCCTCTTTCAGATAAGTCTCGATGTGGCGTTTCTTCTTGTCTTCAAGAATTTCGTCGATGGCAATCAGTATGCCCGTCTCCTCCACGTCGCCGAACTCATGGTTGACAGCCGTACCGAACACACGCATCTTGGGTGACAGACTCATGTAGGCATTGACAAGCGGCGGCACATTGATACCGAACTTACGAACCTCCTGGTTCAGCACCCTGTAGTTGTCCTTGAAACTGTCGTAGCAGAACAGAGCTTTCATCTTCTCCGTATCCATGCCTGTCTCCAGCGGGTATATCGGCGTGACCAGGCGGTCGGGATCGGGGAAGTGCTTCCCGAGCAAATAGAGAATCATATTGCGTGCTTCCGTGTTGTAGGTGTTATACATGGTTACCTTTCCGAAGTAGTATTGCAAACTCGGGTCGACCACCGACAAAGCCCCTAATCCGTCCCACAGGTTATCCAGCACAAACAACCCTCGGGCAGCAGAACGCGTGGACTGATACTCGAGTGTCACGAACGAACGCCCAAGCTCGACGGTATAAGGAAGAAACTCCTTCTTGAACTTCTCCGAGAAGTCAAACAGATGGGAGGTGGCAAGCACCGGCTTTCCGGTTTCATCGAACCTTACATCCGTGCCACAGAGGAAACGATAACCACCAAGTATCTGTTCATCCTCCGGACTCCATACAATCAGCTGCCGGTATGCATCCTCCATTGTGTCGAACTCATCTATATCCACCGACAGACCCGTCCCCCCACCGTAGTAGCGGAAGGCTGTTTCCCTCAATCGCCCGATCTCCTGCATCACATGCGGCGCGTCGTGGGCGGTGACAATGTATATCTCGTTGTTCGACTTATTCGTGCTGCGGAGCTTCTTCTCCTTCGTCAGCTCCGAGCGAAGCAAAGCACGGTCAATCGGTTTGATGATGTCTTCCATATATAATGTAGCCTATGTTTTCTTCAAGTTATAAACCTGCTCCCTCATCCACCCTGCCCACTCCGCAGGCTTCCTGCTGCCGTCGAACGTCTGCCAGGGAACGGGCTTGCCGAAATGTATGCAGAACGTCTTATGCCGCGAGCGAAACATCTCGCGGGGCAGATATATCATCTCGTAGTTCATCTTTATGCCCAGCATCTTGCGTAGGGCAGCCACCATGTAGAAGAAAGCGGAGTTTCTCCCCTCGAAATACACAGGGACGATATCCCGCTTATACTCGACGGCTTTACGGATAAACGACTTCTTCCATTCCATGTCCTGTATCTTCCCGCCTATCAGCCGCGAGCACAGCCCTGCGGGGAACGTCACGATCTGATTGTCGGAAGCATACGCCTCGTCGATCAGCAGGGCATTCTCCCTGCCCTGCGCACCGTGTTTATTGATGGGAACGAAGATAGACCTCAGGTTTGTAAGGTAGAGAAGCAGATCGTTCACAAGATAACGTATCTTCCCGTCGTAGTGCTGCCCTATCACCGCCGAGAGACAGATGCCGTCGAGCCCTCCCAGCGGATGGTTCGACGCGAAAATATAACGCCCCTCGGATGGGATGTTCTCCTCGCCGATGATCTTCAGCGTAAGGTCGAAATAACCGATAAGCTCCTGCATGAAACCGACACCTTCCTTGTCTCGGTAACGGGTAAGGGTATCATTTATCTCTTCTTCATGGATGGCACGGATGAGGTAACCAATGATAAAGCC
>CAVIFD010000060.1:0-7793 GCA_963641545.1 bacterium
GGCGGGTACGATGCTGAGCGCAGTCTACAACATCCTTTTCTCCATCTTCTATATCGCCTTCATGTTCTTTGCCGTACGTCCGTTCCTGAGGATGGTCGGGCATGTGTATCACAACAAGGAGGTGGTGGACAAGGGGCTGGTGGCTTTCATGTTTCTCATACTTATCATCTCCGCCTATCTGACGGAGATACTTGGGCTGCATGCCTTGTTCGGCGCGTTCATCGCAGGCGTGGTGATGCCGAGCAACGCGAAGTTCCGCAAGATCATGACCGAGAAAGTGGAGGATGTCTCGCTGGCGTTGTTCCTGCCGTTGTTCTTCGTCTCGACGGGACTGCGCACCGAGATAGGGCTGCTCAACAGTGCAGAGCTGTGGTGGATGTGCGGAGTGTTCATCGTGGTTGCCATCATAGGTAAGTTCGGCGGGGCAATGATATCCGCCCGCTTCGTGGGAGAGAGCTGGAAAGACAGCCTGTATATCGGTGCACTTATGAACACGCGCGGACTGATGGAGCTGGTGGTGCTTACCATCGGTTACGAGATGCAGATACTGCCGCCTTCCATATTCGTCATGTTGGTGCTGATGATGCTCGTGACGACGTTCATGACGATCCCGCTCGTTTCGCTCATCAAGTTCTGCTTCCGTAAGCACGACGAGATAAAGGAATACAAGGCGACGGACATGGCAGACGGCACCTACAAGGTGTTGCTCTCGTTCGGGCGGGCTGCCAACGGACAGATAATGCTCGACGTGGCATATCAGATGTTTGCACACAAGAGGCATAATGTCGACATCACTGCGCTTCACCTCACCGTCGGCTCGGACGTAAACCCGTTGCATACGGACAACTTCGAGGAAGTCAGCTTCGGCCCCATCCTCTACGGGGCAAAGAAGCTGGGGATAAACATAGAGACGCGCTACGAGGTGTCGAACAACGCAGGGCAGGACATCACCGACATTGTCAATGCCGAAGGGTTCGACTTCCTGCTTGTCGGCTCGGGCATCTCCATGAGCAACCAACCCGACGACATAGAAGCCAACCGCTACCGCACGTCGTTCTACAACCGTTTCTTCCGTCGCTTCAAAGCTCCCGAGTCGTGGTTCTACCCCGGGTCACTACTGAAAGACAAGACGAAGATGTTTATCGGGAAGAGCCATTGCGACGTGGGTGTGTTCGTAAACCGCGGGTTCGTCGGGGCAAGCGACGTGCTTGTAGTCATCGACTCGGAGAAAGACCTTTTCATCCTGGAGTATGCCTCCTCCCTGCTTAACACGACACATGGTTCGGTGAGCGTTCTCGACCGCAGCAGCAGGGCAACGCAGGGCAGCGAAAACATACAGTTCGCCATCAGCAGGTTTATCCGGTCTGTCAGACAGGCAACCTTGCTTGTGGAAAGGGATATGACGGCAGAGCTGCTCGGCGGCTACAACTTCATGCTCATAAGCTACGACAGCTGGAACGACGTCTCGGAGCATCGCCACGAAGCCCTTCAGAAGATGCCGTCGACACTCATCCTAAGCCATAAAGAGAAAGAGACCGTTTAGAAGGTCACATCTATCCCGCCCATAAAGACAGCTTTCGGCATCGGGTAACCCTCGTTGATGGAATAGCGCGTTGCCGTAAGGTTCTCACCCTTGACGAACAGCTTCATCCCTTTACTCTCCGAGCCGAAACGGTAGGAGGCACGGGCATTGAGCACGGTATAGTCTTCCTTGCGGCTGTCTTCGGGTGTGTTGCCTACGGTTGTGTAGAGGTCGAAGACAGACTGCACGCTGAGGTTGAAGGTGAAGCGTCCGGGGCGATAGGTCATGCCGGCATAGAGCTTATGCGCAGGGGCTGCTATCACCGCCTTGTTCATATTGAGATAGCTGTAGTTCATGTCCAGATTGAGATTGTCAAGTATCCTGCAGCCGGCTTCCAGCTCAACGCCCTTATTGTAGAAACGCCCTATGTTTGAGAGCTGCCGGTTCACCACCGAGATCATATCCTTTCCTTCTATATAGAACGCCGTCAGCTCGGCGAACAGGCGACCGCCCATGAAATGCTGCCCGACGGACAGCTCATAGCTCAGCATGCTCTCCGGCTTCAGGTCCGGGTTTGCCTTCGAATAAGGGAGGTAGGAGATGTAGAGCTCGCGGAGCGTCGGACTTCTGTAGCCCTTCGAGAAAGAGCCTTTGACGGTGTTTCCCTCGAACGGACGAAGGGCAAACCCTGCCTGCGGCACCCACTCGCCGCCATACGCACTGCTATGCTCGTAGCGCACTCCGGCATTGAGGCTGAGGACTGTGAAAAGATCTTGCTGCATGATGGCATAGCCTGCCGTCTCGTTCACCGACCTACGGACAATCTCACCCTTTGCCCCGTTTATCGAGTCGTTCCGGGCATGACCTCCCCAGTTCTTGTAGTCGATGCCGGCAGTGAACGTGTTACCCTCCACAAGGCGGAAAGACTGATAGAGCTGAATGCCCGTGTTATGGTCGTCGGAATAGAAGAGATACTGACGCGGGGCGGCGTCGGCGGCATGCCCGTCGTTTATCTTGTGATGCCCCCAGTTATAGAACACCCGCAGTGCGCCGCTATGCCTTTCGTAGCTGTTCTCCAAGGCAAACGCCGCCGTGCCGCGAAGGATATGCATGTCATGGTCGAGCAAGGGAGAGGCGATGGTCCCCGGGTCTGTGGTGTTGTATTTCGCCAGACTCAGGCTGCCGGTCGTCTTGTAGTGGTCGTTTATCTTATATCCGAGGTTGGCAAAGCCGTTGGTTATGTCGAACCGCGAGTTTGGTCTGTGACCTTCCGAGCGGTCGTGGTTGACGGAGAGGAAGCTGCTGAAGCCGCCTTTGTTGTAACCATTGCCCACCATATACTTCTGCGTATTGTAGGAGCCGAACATCACGCGAGCCTGAGTGCGCCTGCCGTCTTCACCATGCCGGCGGGTTATCATATTCACCACGCCTCCCATGGCGTTCGAGCCATATAGCAACGAGCCGGGACCACGAATGACCTCCACACGCTCTATGTCTGAGGCGACATACGTGTCGGGCAGTGAGTGACCGAACACACCTGCCCACTGCGGCTGTCCGTCGAACAGCATCAGGACCTTGTTGCCCTGCCCTACCCCGCGGATGTTCACCGTCCCTGCCGAGCCTGTCGAGACGCCGAAGCCTGTCACGCCCTTCTCCGTCACGAACAACCCCGGGACGCGCTCAGAGAGCACAGGCAGCAAAGCCGACTCGCTGCCCTCTTCTATCTGCTCGCGGCTGACCACCGAGATGGTGAGAGGCACGCTGCTGCGGTTCACCTGCACCTTGTTGGCAGACACCACCACCCCTTGCAGATATATCGTACTGTCCACCTCGGTAGGCTCCACAGGCTCTGTGGCATACACCGCCGACCCTGCCAGCAGCCCCAAAACAAGCAATAATTCCTTCTTCATTATATCCATTTACATTACAACAAAAATGACAGGTACATCGAAAGCCTCCTTTTACACGCCCTAAAAGCCTCCTTTTACACGTCCTAAAAGCCTCCTTTTAGACACCCTAAAAGCCTCCTTTTACACGCCCTAAAAGCCTCCTTTTAGACGCCCTAAAATTTCCTGACGCCGGCGGCAAAGGTATTTCGCGTGAGAAAAGGTGATGTAACACAAATCACCGATGTTGTTACCCGTATTACGGACAGGGGTCAGAACAGGGGATGCTCCACTTTCTCGTCGAGGAGGGCAAGGTCTATCACCTCGCGTATGTCTTCCACATAATGGAACGTCAGCCCCTTAAGATACTCGGCTTTGATCTCCTCGATGTCTTTCCTGTTCTCCTTACACAATATCAGCTCCTTGATGCCGGCACGTTTGGCAGCGAGTATCTTCTCCTTGATGCCGCCTACGGGGAGCACCTTGCCGCGCAGCGTTATCTCGCCCGTCATGGCAAGGTTCTTCTTCACCTTACGCTGCGTGAAGGCAGAGACGAGCGATGTTGCCATGGTGATGCCTGCGCTCGGTCCGTCTTTCGGGATGGCTCCTTCGGGCACATGGATATGCACGTTCCAGTTCTCGAACATATCCTCGCTGATATTGAAAAGCGAAGCATGGGCATGGATATACTCGAGAGCAAGCATGGCAGACTCTTTCATCACGTCGCCGAGGTTACCCGTCAGTGTCAGCTTCGAGCCCTTGCCGCGGCTGAGGCTCGACTCGACGAAGAGTATCTCCCCTCCCACGGCAGTCCACGCCAGCCCCGTCACCACGCCGGCGTATTCGTTCCCCTGATACTTGTCGCGGCTATACTCCACCGCCCCGAGATATTCGTGCAGGTCTTCCGGCTTGATTTGCGAGGGTGTAGGCTCGCCCGCAGCAATCCGACGTGCCAGCTTGCGCATGATCTTGGCAATCTTCTTGTCAAGCTCGCGAACGCCGCTCTCACGGGTGTACGACTCTATGATCGCCTGCAATGTCTTCTTAGGGAACTTCACCTTGCTCTTCCCGATGCCATGCGCCTCCATCAGCTTGGGCACAAGATGGCGGGCGGCTATCTCCACCTTCTCTTCCTGTATGTATCCGCTCACCTCGATAAGCTCCATACGGTCGAGCAGGGGTTGCGAGATGGTGTTGAGGTTGTTTGCCGTGGCAATGAACATGACCTTGCTGAGGTCGTAGTCTATGTCGAGGTAATTGTCGTGGAAGGCAGAGTTCTGCTCCGGGTCAAGGACCTCCAGCAATGCGGAGGATGGGTCGCCCTTGAAGTCGGTTGCCACCTTGTCTATCTCGTCGAGGATGAACACGGGGTTCGAGCTGCCTGCCTTCTGTATGTTCTGTATGATACGTCCGCACATGGCACCGATGTAGGTGCGGCGATGGCCGCGTATCTCCGCCTCGTCGTGCAGTCCGCCCAGCGAGACGCGCACATACTTACGGTGCAGAGCCTCGGCAATGGACTTGCCCAGCGACGTCTTGCCCACACCCGGAGGGCCGTAGAGGCAGATGATAGGCGACTTCATGTCGCCCTTGAGCTTGAGCACTGCCAAATGTTCAATGATACGTTCCTTCACCTTCTCCAAGCCGTAGTGGTCGCGGTCGAGCACCTTCTGAGCATGCGCAAGGTTGAAGTTGTCTTTGCTGTATTCGTTCCAGGGCAGACCGACGATGGTCTGCACGTACTGCATCTGCACGGAGTAGTCCGGCGACTGCTGATTGAGCCTCTCCAGCTTGCGCACCTCCTTCTCGAACACTTCAGCCACGTCTGCCGACCATTTCTTCTTCTTCGCCTTCTCACGAAGATCTTTTATCTCTATGTCGTTGATGTTCCCTCCCAGCTCTTCCTGGATGGTCTTTATCTGCTGCTGGAGGAAATACTCGCGCTGCTGCTGGTTCAGGTCCTTGTGGGTCTTCATCTGAATGGAAGCCTTCAGCTCCACGAGCTGACACTCGCGGTTCAAGATGAACGACAGCCGGAAAGCCCGCTCGCGGAGGTCGCCAATGCTGAGAAGCCCCTGCTTCTCCGCCGAGCCGCCCGGGAGATTGCTGCACGAGAAGTTCACGAGGTAGAGGGCATTCTTGTTGTTCTTTATGAAGAATATCAAGTCGCGCGGCGGCTCGCTCATCGAGCCGAGCAGGCGTATCGTCTGATCCTTGATGGTAGAGAACAAAGCCTTGAACTCGTGGTCCGACTTGTCGGGGATGGTGTCTTCCAGCAGCCGTATCTTACCCGTCAGATAAGGCTCGGTATCTTCAACAGACTCGAGGAAGAAACGCTTCTTCCCTTGCAGGATGACGGTGGTGGACCCGTCGGGCATCTCGAGCACGCGGACAACATCCGCAATCACGCCCGTCGTGTACAGGTCTTTGTAGCCCGGGTCTTCCGTTGCCACGTCCTTCTGACAGACAACGCCTATCAAAGCCTTCCTGCGTACAGCCTCCTTCAAGAGACGCATGCTCTTGGGTCGCCCGACGATGACCGGCATGGCAACGCCCGGGAAAAGCACCATATTTCTAAGCGGAAGCACAGGAATCACATCCCCCATCTTCTCCATTCCTTCCGAGAAGTCCTCGTCGGCATCACACTCCGTAAGTATCGGCATTATTATACCCATATTATCATCCAAATCGTCGTACGACTCTTCGGCAAACATCTTCAATCTTTCCTTCATTATTATTATTGGCGATAAACGGCGCCAAAGGTAAGGCATTTCGGGGAAATACAACCGCCCCGCGTTTCCGTGCATATTGTTGCAGCGTTGCAAAGATTTGTGTGACGCGAAAGCAGTACTTTTGGCGGGGATAACTAAGATATCTGTGGCAAATCCATACTTCAAATTCAAGAAATTCACCGTGTGGCACGACCGCTGCGCCATGAAAGTCGGCACGGACGCTGTCCTGCTCGGAGCCTGGGCAGATGTGTCCGGATGTAAGAGCATCCTCGACGTGGGGACGGGCACGGGCATCATTGCTCTCATGCTTGCGCAGCGGGGAGAGGGAGACATAGATGCCATCGACATCGACGGCGACGCCTCAGCCCAGGCAGAGAGCAATGTCAGTGCCTCTCCCTTTGCAGGAAGGATACATGTTGTGCATGCCTCCCTCGCAGAGTTTGCCGCTGCTTCCGGAGGGAAGAAATACGACCTGATCGTCTCCAACCCGCCCTATTTCGTCAATTCACTCAAATGCCCCGACAGCCGTCGCGCTGCAGCACGTCATACCGACAGCCTGCCGCTACCGAGCCTGATGCATGATGCCGCAGGGATGCTCTCCCCCTCGGGGCGCATAGCCTTGGTGCTCCCCTACGGCGAGCTTACGGAAGTGGAGAAGGCAGCCCGCGAGAACGCGCTCTTCATCCGTAGGCAGACAGACGTGATACCCGTCCGCGGAGCTTCGCCCAAACGTCTGCTCGTCGAGCTGTCGAGATTGGACGCAGGAACGGAAGGAAGAAGCCGCGACACACTGGTGATTGAAGAGCCGAGCCACAGCCACACCCCCGAGTACGTCTCTCTGACCCGAGACTTCTATCTGAAAATGTAAGGGAGCTTATTGTCGAAGAAGCGCGTCACCTCGTCGAACAGATTCTGCACCTCTTCGGTGAAGGACACCGTCTCGGGCGTTATCACTCTTAGCGATTGTGGTATGACGGAGATGTCTATGCGGCTCTCAGCCATGACAGGTTCGCCGTCGAGGTGCATGACCCCCGCATGCTGACGGATGATGGTTACCCTGCGGGCTTTCATCGTCTTGATCTTGCTGTTGCGGTCGATCTGTTTCGTGAACAGCTGAATGGCGAGAGGGGCAACATCGAGTGGTGTGAAGGGGGATAGGATCGTCAGGTCCATCTGTCCGTCCTGTATATTGGCATGAGGGGCGATGAAGGCATTGTTGCCATACTGCGAGGCATTGGCGCATGCCACGAGGAAAGCCTTCTCCTTGATCGTCCTGTCGTCGACGGACAGCTCGTACACCTCCGGCTTGTAGCTGAGATATTCCTCGATGGTGTTCTTTATATATGTAAGGGAGCCGCGATGCTTCTCGCCGGCAAACTTCTGGCTCACCGCCGCGTCGAACCCCACCCCGCAGGTGCAGAAGAACACACGGTCGTTTGCCTTGCAGCAGTCGATGATGGATACATGTCCTTTTATTATCAGCTCCAGTGCCCGCCTCACGTCCATCGGGATATGAAGCTCGCGGGCAAGTCCGTTGCCCGACCCTTTGGGCACAATCCCCAGGACAGCGTCGGAATGGATCATCGCGCGGGCAATCTCGTTCACCGTACCGTCGCCGCCCACGGCAATGATACAATTTGCGCCGCCCGCGAT
>CAVIFD010000061.1:0-1336 GCA_963641545.1 bacterium
CTGCTTAACCACGGGCTGGGCGGATACGGCAAGAGCGTGGAGGAGGCAAAATCCGACTTCATGAAGAGTATCGACGAGGCAAAGGCGATGATTGCGGAAGACGGCGAAGCCCTGTCCGAAGATGCGGCAATACAAGAACGGGCTTGCCTTTGCCGGTGAAGCGACGACAAAGAAAATCCTCGACACGATAAAGCACATCGGCGCGGAGCTGCAATCTGCCACATTGTAGAATAGCCCCCCTAATCATGTCATGGCGGATCCCGATGCGGGATGACAGAAAAGACGGCTTTAATCGTGGTGTTAAATAAACGGAAAACTCGCGGGGCGCGGGGTTACGTTCGTTTCCCTTTTTCTTTAGTTTTGCGCCCCGAAAAAGAGATCAGACATGGAAATGTATACCGTCCGCTACGAGAACAAGATTCATGATTTCCACACCTGGGGCGCTGCCGTTCTGGTTTAGCAGCCTCGCGCGACCTTACTTCTTCTTTTCACAAGACCACAATATCACATTCGAAACTTAAAACAACAGATTGATTTATGAGCAAAAAGAAAAGGCTCATGGGATTGCTGTGCGTGGCAGTCCTGTGCAGCCGGGATGTATGTGCCCAAAGCAGGCAGATAGGCGTGGAGGAAATGTTTCGCCTTGCCGATGAGCAGAGTAAGAGTATCATGACCTACCGCACGGGGGCGGAAGCCGCCGGCGAAGCCCTGAGTGCCGCCAAGGCGCAGAGGCTGCCCGACGTGAGCGTCTCGCTCTCCGCCAGCTATCTCGGCGACGGGAAGATATGGGACAGGGACTTCGGTAACGCGATGAAGATAGATATGCCGCACCTGGGCAACAACTTCGCCTTGGAAGCCGAGCAGGTGGTATATGCCGGCGGGGCAATCGCGAGCGGCATTCGTCAGGCGGAGATAGGGAAGCGGCTGGCGGAGCTCGACCTACGGAAAAACACACAGGAGATACGCTTTCTCCTTGTAGGGCATTATCTGGACATATACAAGCTGGACAACCTGATGCTCGTGCTGCAAAAGAACATAGAGCTGACCGAAGAGGTCATCGCCAATATGCAGGCACGCCGGCGGCAGGGCACTGCCCTGAAAAACGACATCACGCGCTATGAGCTGCAGAGGGAACAGCTGAACCTGCAGCTGCGGCAGACCGCCGACGCGCGACGCATAGCAAACCACCGCCTGGCAACGGTGTTGCACCTGCCCGAGGGCACGGTGATATGCCCCGACACAACGCTGCTTGAGCAACAGATCGTGACGCTCACCGAGAAAGAGTGGCAAGACGCGGCTTCGGGCAATAACATCACACTGCAACAGGCGGAGGCTG
>CAVIFD010000061.1:1387-7697 GCA_963641545.1 bacterium
GACGGTCCGATAACGATAGAGGTGCCGACGCTTGACAACAACTTCAACTACTGGTACGTCGGGATAGGGGTGAAATACAATCTCTCCTCGCTCTACAAACGCGGCAGGAAGCTGCGGGAGGCTCGCCTTAATGTGCGCCGTGCGGAAGAGACGCGCCATTTGGCGGAGGAGCAGGTGGAGAACGCCGTGCAGGAAGGATACGTGAACTTCCTCACTGCCTTTGCCGACCTAAGGACACAGGAGAACAGCGTGCGCCTGGCTGACGAGAACTACAGCGTCACCGACAACCGTTACCGTAACGAGATGGCACTGCTCACCGACATGCTCGATGCCGGCTCGGCAAAGCTCAGTGCCGACCTCTCGCTGGTGAACGCACGCATAAACATCCTCTACTGCCACTACAAGATGAAATACATTACACACACTTTATAGACAAATAAGGAACATAGATTATGATTACGCGAAAGACAAAGAAACTTATAAACAATGTGGTTGTCGTCACCCTGCTGGCGGTAGGCATAGCTTACGTCTTGTCACGCTTCCTGCATCTCGGGAGCGTGGAATATACCGACAATGCCCGGGTGTGCCGGCATATCACTCCCGTCAACACGCGGGTGCAGGGTTTTATCCGCAGGATATATTTCGAGGAATATAAGCCCGTGCACAAGGGCGACACGCTGCTCGTCATTGAGGATGCCGAGTTCCGCCTGCGCCTTGCGCAAGCCGAGGCGGATCTTGCGAATGCCCGTGCGGGGCAGGCTGTCACCCATGCCGGCATTGCCACGACGCAAAACAACCTTACCGTCAACGATGCCGGCATAGAAGAGGCGCGGGTGCAGAGAGACAATGCCCTGCGCGAGCTGCAACGCTACGAGAAGCTCCTTGGCGAGGATGCCGTCACCCGCCAGCAATACGACAACATAAAGACAGCCTACGAAGCCGCGTCTGCCCGCTATGAGCAGATGCTGCGCATGAAACACTCCACCTCGCTTGCCAAAGACGAGCAGAAACGCCGCCTCGGGCAGAACGAGGCTGCCATCCGCCTGGCAGAGGCGGCAGTCGACTTGGCAAGGCTTAATCTGTCGTACACCGTGATTGTTGCCACCTGCGACGGCGTGACGGGGAAGAAAGATATCCACGAGGGACAGCTCGTGCAGCCCGGGCAGACGATGCTGGATATTGTGGACAACGGCGACGTGTGGGTCGTTGCCAACTATCGCGAGACGCAGATGCGGAATATCCGCGAGGGCGCGGAGGTGACCTTTACGGCAGATGCCGTCCCGGGTGTGACTTATCGGGGCGTGGTCGAGTCGATCTCTGATGCAACGGGTGCCGCCTTCTCTCTCATACCGCAGGATAATGCCACGGGCAACTTCGTGAAGGTGGAACAGCGTGTGCCCGTCCGTATCCGTTTGCAGGATAATGCCTCGGGCGATGTGCGCCGTCTGAGGGCAGGACTCAATGTGGAATGTAAGGTGAGATATTGAGGGAAAGATGAGCGGACCGATGATGCCAATGGGCTTTTCCATGCCGATGTTTCGGAGCTTTGTGCCCGAGAAGATACGACCGTGGATATATGTCGTTATAGCCTTTACGTTTCAGTTTTCCGGTGGGCTTTACCTCGGCACCCTTGCTCAGATGATGGGCGAGACAGCGCTGATGCGCGAAGACCTTCAGATGTGCCTGTATGCCAACCTGGCAGGGATGGCTGTCTATTTCCCGATACTGTTTCGCATGAAGTTTCGCTTCACGAACAAGACGCTTCTCTGTGCGGCGGCAACGGGTGTCCTGCTCTGCAACCTGGCGGCACCGCACATAACCTTCCTGCCACTGTTGTGGCTGGTGTGCTTCGTCGAGGGGATGTGTAAGATACAGGGCACGTTCGAATGTATGTCGAACATACAGCTGTGGATGACCCCCGGGCGCGACTTCACCGTCTTCTTTCCCATGCTGCATATCGTCATACTCGGCAGTATGCAGCTCTCCGACATGCTTGCCACAGCTCTGATGTATTACTATCACTGGGATTATATGCAGGTGTTCATCTGCGGCGTGATGATGGTCGACCTGCTGGTTCTGACCCTCTGCACGCGGCATTTCCGTATGATGAAGAAGCTTCCGCTCCTTGGCATCGACTGGCTCGGCATGGTGCTTTGGGCTGCGCTCCTTTTGGAGATTGCCTACCTGTTCGACTACGGCGAGTGGTACGACTGGTGGAACAGCCCTGTTGTCCGTCGTCTGACGGTGGCGATAATCCTGACCGCCCTCATCGCCGTGTGGCGCATGCTCACGATACGTCACCCCTACTACGAGCCGAAGATGTGGACCTACCGTCATCTTCTGCCTATCCTCGCCCTTATAACGTTGGTGGAGATGCTTCTTGCCACAGAGCATGTCTTGGAGGAAGTATACCTCGGCGAGGTGATGCACTATGGCGCGATAACGAGTGTGCGGCTCGACATCCCCGTGCTCATCGGGGTCCTGACGGGGTGTCTGTTCTCCTATTGGTGGATGCACGTCAAACGTTTCAGCTACCTGCGGCTCATCGTCGTCGGGCTGTGCGGGATAGTGCTTTATCTGCTGGGGTTCTACTTCATCATCTCGCGAGACATTCATATCTCGCAGCTGTATCCTTTCATGGTGTCGCGCGGCTTTGCATATGCCGTGCTCAGCATCACCTTCATGACCTGCCTCGAAGAGATCATGACCTTCCGGCATTTCTTCCAGGCATTGTCGGTGTTCAATATGCTTCACATGGTTATGGGCGGTGTTGCCGGTGCGGCAATATATACGCGGGGCTTGGCTCGCTGTCTTTCGGACAATATCGCCCGCTACGGTGCGGCGGTCGACAGCGTGGCATCCTCAAGGCTGTCGGTATCGGTGCCCCACTATATGGAGACCTTCATGATGCAGATGACGGAGATAAGCGTAAAACAGATATACGGCCGGATGGCATACGCCTGTATCCTGCTATGCCTTCTGTTCCTGCTCTACGATGCCCCCATAAGGAAAGACCTCAAGCAAATCCCCTTTTGGCGCGAGATAAGAAAGCAGTTCAAGAAAAACAGATGATAAAACAAACCCCGATACCATAGGTCGTACAACCTGATGTGTCGGGGTCTCGTTTGTTTTTTCCTCAGAAGTCACTCTTCGATCTCCGGTTGGAGGAAGTCTACGAAGCAGAGGGCGGCGAGAGCCGTGCCGTATCTTTTCTCGATGGTGATACCTTCGGTGATGAAGTTCAGCTCACCCAGGTAGTATTTGCTGTATGTCTTTTGGTGCAGATCGTTGATGACGCGGATAAGACGCGACTCCAGTTCCTCGATGCGGTATCTGCCGCTGACCTCGCATACCAAACCGCCCACCTTCTCGTCGAAGTTTTCGTCCTTGTACATCCAGGCATAGACCACGCCGGCACTCACGAACTCATCCTGATAGCCGTGCGACACCGCCATAATGGTTTTCATCTCCGAACCGAAGGGCGGAAGATCTATATCATCCATGGTGACGAGATGCGCCGTCGCGGGGATAACAGACGAATAAGTCATGATGTTGAAGTCCGATATGCCGGCATCATAGAGTGCCATGTGATAAGAACCTGCGTGTTTCTCCAAATCCGAATCGCCGCTGCCCTTCGTAATAAAAAAGGTGTTTGGGATCAGGTTCCCAACTTTCTTTACCATCTACAGAATATGTGTTACTCGATTAATAATAATAATTGCGGGCGCAAAAGTAGAAACTTATTCCATATTCTGCGCCCGCGTAAAAAGTAAAATCGTTTTTACCCGTGGAGTACATCCTTCATGTCGATGACGGGCCACGGCTCGCAGTCGCGCCATGCACCGCGGGTGAAGTCGGGGATTGCCACCGAGCAGCTCTTGTTCAGCACGGAGCGTTCGCTTAGCTCAACAATCGACGACCATGCAGCACCGTCGTACACACTTTGGTCGAGAGGATAGCCGTTGCGCAGGCAGTAGATAAGACGCCAGTCCATGATAAAGTCCATGCCGCCATGTCCGCCGACCTTCTTTGCCTTCTCGCCGATATATTTGCTCAACGGATGCTCGTATTTCGCCATTATTTCTTTCTGCGGACCTTCCTTCAGGTATTCGTGCGAGCCGGGCTGGATTGCCACTTTCTCCTCGGGGTATTTGACAGCCATACCGTTCGTTCCCTGCACCAGGTGGATGCGCGAATACGGGCGCGGCGAGGTGGTGTCGTGCTGTATCATAATGGACTTGCCCATGGCGGTGTGTATGATTGTTGTGTTCATATCGCCAAGGGCGTAACGTTCCGAGAGGGTTATGCGCTCGTCGTCCTTGAGGTTGTTTTTTGCCCAAAGAGCCAAGCCGAACTGGTTGGTCGAGACAGATGAGAGATATTCCATGCGGTCGCCCCGGTTGATGCCAAGGATCTGTGCGATCGGTCCCAAGCCGTGTGTCGGATACGGATTGCCGGTGTGGTGTTTGCTGTATTCAAGACGCCAGTGTTTGTAGTAGCCGGTGAACTTCTCATGCCTCAGGTCGTGGATATACGCGCCTTCGGTGTGTATGATCTCGCCGAGGAGACCCTGGCGTGCCATGTTCAGCGTTGCCAGCTCGAAGAAATCGTAGCAGCAGTTCTCAAGCATCATGCAGTGGAGCTGCGTCTCTTCCGCTTTGTTGACGAGAGCCCAGCAGTCTTTCACCGTCAGGGCTGCCGGCACTTCCACCACGACATGCTTGCCGTGGTCCATGGCGTAGAGGGCAATGGGCACGTGGAGCACCCACGGGGTTGCGTTGTAGATAAGGTCGATGTCGTCGCGCTCGCACATCTTCTTCCAGTCTTCTTCGCCGGTGTATTCCACCGCTTCTTTCCTGCCCTTCTCTTTGAGGGCTTTCTGGCAGCTCGCGATACGTTCCTTGTTCACGTCGCAGAGGGCAACGATCTCCGTCCCTTCAATCTGTGCCAGGCGGACAACTGCACCGGAGCCTCTGCCGAGACCGACGATACCGATACGAACGGTGCTGAGGGGTTTGCAACGAAGTCCCAAAACGGATTTTCCTTTTGCCGGCGGACACATCTCATCTGCGGGAGAGAGGGGAGTCACTGCGGCGGGTGCGGGGGCTGCACTCATGTCTTTACCAACAACAACGGCGGCACCTCCGACCAACGATCTTCTCAAGAATTGTCTTCTATTGATACTCATGATGAATAGATTTAGTTTGTTAAAATGATTTTTTAGAGCCGGCAAGGTACGTATTAATCGCAATATACGTCATCCCTTAGGTTCCCTTTTTGCAGTGGGGGCTGTGGGCTCAAGGATAGCTTTTGTCGATTTGCGGATAAAAACAATCTATGCGCAGCCCTTTGTCGGGGCAGAAGGTTTCCTCTACATTTGTGCTCGGTAAACGAAAGCGATTTTTATACATATGGTTTCAACCCCTAAATTTTAGAAAGATGAAGAAGAAATGGATCTGCACGGTATGTGGTTATGTGCACGAAGGTGACGAGGCTCCGGATTTCTGTCCGCAGTGCAAACAGCCTAAGAGTAAGTTTAAGGAACTGGTGGAGACGGAAGGTGCCCTGACGTTCGTAGACGAACATGTGTTGGGCGTGGCAAAGGGTGTCGACCCTGTTATCCTTGAAGGATTGAGAGCTCACTTCACGGGCGAATGCACCGAGGTGGGGATGTATCTTGCGATGAGCCGTCAGGCAGACCGCGAGGGCTATCCCGAAGTAGCCGAAGCGTTCAAACGTTATGCCTGGGAAGAAGCAGAGCATGCATCTAAGTTTGCCGAGCTTCTTGGCGAAGTTGTATGGGATACAAAAACGAACTTGAAGAAACGCATGGAGGCTGAGGCAGGTGCGTGCGAGGACAAGAAACGTATTGCGACGCTGGCAAAGCAGCAGGACCTGGATGCCATCCACGACACTGTCCACGAGATGTGTAAAGACGAAGCCCGCCACGGCAAAGGCTTCGAAGGTCTCTACAACCGCTATTTCAAATAGGTTCCTATACTTGGTTAGTATAAACGGCGCGCCGCGGCAGCTCTGAACGTGTTCAGAAAAGCCTCGGACAAAAATCGGGTAGGAGGTAGATGCTGATCATAAAAGCATTTGCCTCCTACTTTCATGTTTACCGATCACCCGTCGCAATGACCATCCCTCTCCAAAGTTGTCATGGCGGGTTCGTGACTATTGCGTCCCAAACAGAGGCACTGCCCTTCCTGCCATTATGTGAGCTGCATGAAGGTCTTGTAAGCCGTATCTTGTCATTACACGGCGTGCATGAAGGTTTCTGCAAGCGTTTCTTGCCATTACACGGCGT
>CAVIFD010000062.1:0-7695 GCA_963641545.1 bacterium
CGGAAAGGCGGAAGAGAGGATTGAACGTTGAAAAATGCTTTCCGGAGCTCCGGAAGGCATTTTTTAATGGTGCAAAGGCGTTTCCGCAGGTCGGGAAAGCGTTTTGCAGCTCTGCAAGGGGCTTCCGGAAACGGGGAAACCGTTTTACACCTTTGCAAAGTCGTTTCCGGAAACGGGGAAAGCATTTTGCAGCTCTGCAACATGGTTTCCGGATGTCGGGAAGGTGTTTTGTCAGTCTTTTTTCAGCTTTAGGATAGTGATGGAGTTGGGCGGAAAGGAGTAAACCCTCGGTCCGGCAAAGGGGAAAGAGACATTTCCTGTGGTTGGAGCAATGCGGAGCGGATCGTCGAAGGTGTTACGGTCCGATGCTTCGCCCGTAAGAAGGATGACCTCTGCCTCGTTTTTCACGTTGCCTCCATTTATTCTGAGACGGGTTTTCTCCTCGTGATAGGTAGTGTTGACCACCTTCAGAAGGATTTCGCCCGAGGCATTGTCTGCTGCGGCAGATGCCACAAGCGAAGGCAACGGCTTCAGAACGGCTTCGAGAAGCAGTGCGCCGTCAACGAAGCAGCTCACCTTCTCGTCGCGACACACAATCCTCACATCATACCGGCGGTTGCTCTCAAACGTATGCTCTTTTGCCTCTGACAGCACGTCGCGCATCGTTCCCGAGGAACGGTAGAGCTCACAGCCTTCGGGAGAGACCTCAAGCGCGATGTGGTCGTTCGATTCACCCTCTTCGCCGTTGTCACGGACGCGCAGGCGGACTGTTCCGCTCCCTTTGTTCCGCCTTAGCCGGAGGGAAAACGTGTAATCATGTTTTGAAGGGTCGCCAATCAAGACGTTGTTCCAACGGTTGGCATCGGGTATGAGCTTCCCGCCCTCCACACTCCAGCCGCCGGTCTTTATCCTTGCATCCGTCACGGGGATGCCGTCGATACGCACGTCGTCGAAGTCGTAGCTGTTGTCGAAAAGGTCTATGCCGGCATATCCGAGCGTTACCTGCGGACGGGAGTATGTCTCCGTCACCGTCTTCAGCAATTCGTCGCCACGGTTGCCTGCCAGCATCTTCAGCATGTGGTAAGAGGGCGTGCCGAAAGCCCTGTGGTTGTCGAAGATGATGGCGGGATAACGTTGGAAGGGATAATCCGCATTACCGAGCACCGGTGCGTATGCCAGTCTCTCGACAATCTCGGGCGAGTTTTCCGCTCCGAGAAGGAAGCAAGCCTCGCCGACGGCTGCACGCATCGTTCCCTGCAAGGCGGAGCTGCTCAGGCTGAATTCGCCGATGAATACCGTCGGGAACTTTCTCGGATACTGCACTCCCTCCCCGTAACGGTCGTGCGCGGAGACAAGAAACTCACCTCCGGCGTAGAAATGGTGGTCTATCCAGTCGCTTGTCAGCTTTTTCCCCTTGGCAAGCGAGCTTCGGATGACAGTCACGTCGGGGTAAACCTCGTTGACGGCTTTCTTGAAGAGGTCGAAACGCTTGGCATATTCCGTCCCGTAGTTCTCGCTGCCGATCTCCACATATCTGAGGCGGAACTGCTCGGGATGTCCGTTCTGTGCACGCATGGCACCCCACACGGAGTCCGCCGGTTGGTTGGCATAAGCTATTGCATTCAATGCATCCTGCACCTGACGGTCCATTGCCGTTATGTCTTCATATCTCGGGCGACGGCTCTGACTTGTCACACCGCTGTTTATCACATACACAGGCTCGGCATCCAGGTCTTCACACATCTGAAGGAACTCATGGTAACCCACACCGTTCGTTGAACCGTAGCCCCAAATGTTCCAGAAGTTACGGCGCACGGACACACCTCCCACAGTCTCGTGCCAAACGGGATAAGTGCCCGCTGTATATCCTTCCACAAAGCTCCCGCCGGGGAAACGCACGAAGCGCGGACTCAGATCTGCAATCATCTCCATCAGATCCTCGCGCAAACCGCCCTCACGCCCTTTCCAGGTCTTCTCGGGGAACAATGATACCATGTCGATCCAGAAGGTCGTCGCGCTGTCTGCCGTTATGGCAAGCACGGCGTTGTCCGCACTTTCGGAAGCCGTGAATGTATGCGAGAAACGCCGCCACTCATACGTCGGAGCGACACCAACGACATCGCTCAGCGGCTCATTCGTCACGCTGTCGCCTATGAACACGCTCACGTTCCTCGGCTGAGCCGTGCCGCCCTTCATATATAGCGACAAATGGTATTTCTCACCCTCGCGCACGGCAATGCCGTTGTAGCCCATGGCTGCCACGCCCCCTTTTCCCGCTTCCGCAGAGTACGCCGTGGCAGCGACGGAGACCAGAAGAGACCTCCGGCTCTTGTCGTTGATAAGCTCTTTCGCGTCGAGCCACATGACGGTGTTCGGCGAGAGTTTCTTCCATCCCGGTATCGAATCGGGATGTATGAAAGGTATGCTCCATCCGTTGGGAGTGGTAATAACGCCCCGCTTGGCATCGTACGGACAGTTCAGAGGCGGAATGTTCTCCTCAAAACTGCGGTTTCGTATCATCTCGGCATATATCCCGCCGTCGATGGCGTGGTTGATCTCTTCTATTGTCAGTCCGTACAGTTGCTTGTTGATCGGCGTGGAGAACCCGTCCAAATCGACGGTTATAGAAGAGGTGACAGGCGTTTCCGGACGGCATCCCGACAGCACCAAGGCAAGCACAACGCCCTTGCACAGCAGATTTAATATCCTGAACGGTATGCCCATCCTTCCCTGCCGCCTTTTTATGCTTCCAATGCTCCGATTATTTCCCTCGCAGAGCGGAACCCGTGTCTGTCGAGGTAGTCGCCGAGTCCGTCAACAGCCTTCAGCGATACGGTAGGGTCGATGAAGTTGTACGTCCCTATCTGTACGGCAGTGGCTCCTGCCAACATGAACTCGACAGCGTCTTTCCAACCGGAGATACCTCCCAAGCCGATGATGGGAATACGTACAGCCTTATGCGTCTGCCATACCATCCTCAGCGCAACCGGCTTTACGCACGGTCCGGAAAGACCTCCGGTCACGGTTGAGAGTATCGGCTTGCGTCTTTCCGCGTCGATAGCCATGCCAAGCATTGTGTTTATCAGTGAAACGGCATCCGCCCCTTCCGATTCCGCAGCACGGGCTATCTCGGTGATGTCCGTCACGTTCGGCGAGAGTTTTACTATGAGAGTTTTCGGATAGACCTTGCGCACAGCCCTTACCACCTCTGCTGCGCCTTTTGCCGTCACACCGAACGCCATTCCGCCCTGTTTTACGTTCGGGCAGGAGATGTTAAGCTCGATTGCAGGGATCTTATCCAGCTCGGCTATTTTCTCGGCACATTCTGCGTAGGTCTCAACCGACGACCCGCTCACGTTTACAATCATGTTCGTGTCGATGTCCTTTATCGTCGGGTAGATATGCCCAATGAAATACTCCACGCCCTTGTTTTGCAGCCCTACGGCGTTAAGCATCCCCGAAGGGGTCTCTGCCATGCGGGGGTAAGGGTTTCCCTCACGCGGTTGGACGGTTGTACCCTTCACGAAGATGCCTCCCAACCTTGAAATGTCCATAAAGTCGGCGTACTCCACGCCATACCCGAACGTACCCGATGCCGTCATTATCGGGTTCTTCAATTTCAAATCACCTATGTTTACACTCAGCTCAGCCATGTCAATTCCTTTATATTAAATACGGGACCTTCACTGCACACACACACATGTCCCTTCTTCGTGTTCTCTACGCAGCACAGGCAAGCCCCGATGCCGCATGCCATTGTGTTTTCAAGCGACACCTCGCACTCTATACCTTCCTTTGCGGCATATCCGGCAACAGCCATCATCATCGGCTTCGGTCCGCAGGTGTAGATCCTATCGAAATGTTCGTTTTTCAGCACCGAATGGTTGGTTACAAACCCCTTCTCGCCAAGAGAGCCGTCTTCCGTTGTGATATGGACTGTTCCGAAGCGTCTGAACTCGCCGAGTTGCAGCACATCGTCTTTCGAACGCCCTCCAAGCAAAAATACCGGCTCAAAACCGGCATCCTTCAAGGTCTTTCCGAGGTATAACATGGGGGCTGTGCCCACGCCGCCGCCTATCAGCAGCGGTTTTTGACCTCTGTCGCTTCCTGCATCGGGCAATGTAAACCCGTTTCCCAGCGGCAGCATGATGTTTACAACATCTCCGGTGCGATATTCACCCATGCGGCGTGTCCCGTCGCCAATCAAACGCACCAAAAGCCACAGCTCACCCTCGGTGCGGTCTACGAAATTGATGGAAATAGGTCTGCGGAGAAATGTGGTGGGCGAGTGATCCACCTTTACCTGAACGAACTGCCCGGGAAGCATCTCCGGCAACGCCTCGTCGCAAGTCAGCTTCAAGAGGGCATAGTTCTTATGAAGGCGGATGTTTTCCCTGACCTTCATATCCAATATGTACTTCTTCATCTAATTGTATGATTATTCGAATTGTCATACAAAAGTACGTAAAAACCCTTACCCCAACGCGGTGGCGGTCTGTTTATGTGCTTTTCCCCGATCCGTGCTTCTCGGGTATAAGTGTCTCGAACGTACCGTCGGAATAGAATATCACTATCTTGCTTACATTTCTGAGAGGTTTTTCCGGCACTACAATAGTTTCTTTTACAGTCTTTTCGGGCGTGTTTACAGGTGTCTCAACCCTTGTTTCCTTGCGATATTCGGAGACTCCCGTGGCTTTGGTCGGATTTACAGTCGTATTTGAAAACAAATCGGGCTCTAAGACCACATTTTTGCGCAGCATATTCCCCTCGCCAAGCAAAAGCCAGTCTGCATCCAAGTAAGAGAACCTTTTCAGGATTTTGATTAGAACTCCCATACTCGGATTGTTTCTTCCGGAAAGAAAATGCGCCACTGCCGATCGTTGAATACCGATAGCATCAGCAAACTGGGCAGGTGTCAGCCCTTCATGTTCCATTACTGCCAAAATACGATCTTTCATCTCTTCTTGATTTGAATTATACGCCCGCTGTAGCTGACATTATGTCTGTTTACGTAGAGCGTTATACAGAACTAAACGACGGCACAAATATAAAACATAATTTCCAAATGTGCGATTTACAAATACAAACGTCACGGATTACATTTATCATAAATGTGATACAAAAGTGGCGAGTATATCTGTAAACATCGAAACAAGCATGCCGAATACACATGAAGCAATGCTTCGTATTTGTCAGATAAAATACTGTTTTATATGCATGTACTGCCCTTTATCTGTACTGCGTCTCGATCCTGTTACAGATATACATGGGATAAACACGGTAAATCTTAAGCGTAGGATTGATTTCTATGTATAAACATTTGGATTTTCAGATATTACCGCAACAATACGTTTCGCTGTTAATCGTATACGTCAATGTAGGTTTACATTAACGTTGTGCACAGCTACAATTGTCGCGCATGGTCTTTTGTGCGCGCATATCTAATTATGTAAACCTTGCTGCATACAAATGTTTGCAGATTACAAGTGTAGTATATGTGTCATTGTGTACGTTTGTAATGATTGCGGTTTCACCGGATTACTTCTACTGCCACAATGTCCTACCCTGCTTCGGGAGTTGTTTTATCGCGGCGTGTACTTTTGTATCCCGACAGGATTGGAATGGAAATTCTGCGATATTTGTAAACATCCATACGAGGATAAACAAATATCGAAATCTCAGAGGGGTAAAACAGAGGTGATATCGTTGAAAAACAGAGTGTAAATCCCGTTTTCCAAGGCGGATAAATGCGGGGCATTCAGAATCAATACCCCTATCCCTAATGGAGTATTTTATACAGCAATTCCTTCAGCAGGTCGGCATCTGTGGCAGAAGTGTTGTCCACTCCTTTCGAACGGGCATCGGTAGTCCGGATTTCGCTGATAATATTGAAGACCTTCATAGCCGAATAGCCTCGCAGTCCGCTCACATAGTCCTTCACTTGGAAAGTCCCTCTCAGCCCTAATTCCATCATCAGACCCGTTTCCGACTTATCCTTCGCGTAATGGCATATCATGAGGTTCGAGAAGTAGTTGAATATGACGGGAAGCGTCATTTGTATCGGATTGTTTTTCGGGTTCTTCCCGAAATACTGTGCTATGCGATTTGCTTTCAGCACATCCTTCACCGCGATGGCTTTGAGGAGTTCGAAGTTGTTGTATTCTTTGCTTATCCCGATATTCTGCTCGACAAGCTCCGGCGTGACGCGTTTCGGGGCTTTTTCAGGCATTATCAGAGCCAGCTTGTCCAATTCCTTATTCAGGCGACCTAAATCGTTTCCAAGGAAGTCTGAGAGCATCTGAGCAGCCTTCGGATCGACACTGATGGAACGCTGCTGCAAGAAGGAAGTGATGAACCCGGGCATTTTATAGTCCGGAATCTTCTTCGATTCGAACAAAACGCCGACTTTCTCCGCCGTAGCCGCCAAGGATTTCCGTCTGTCGAGGTTCTTGTATTTGTAATTGACAACAAGGACGGTGGACTGAAGAGGATTCTTCACGTATGCGGTCAGCATATCTATGTCGCGAACCAGCTGTGCCTCGCGAACGACCACCAACTGACGTTCCGCCATCATCGGAAACCGCCTGGCAGCGTTGATTATCGCTCCGGCATCCGCATCTGCGCCATACATGATTATCTGATTGAAATCCCGTTCTGCATCCGACAGCACGTTCTCGATAAGCAGCTCCGTTATCCTGTCGATAAAGAAAGGCTCCTCGCCCATCAGTATATAGACGGGATGGAACTTTCGGGCAACGATGTCTCTGCATATCTCTTCGAACGTGTACTCCTTCTTAGCCATAGCAAAACCTTAAAAACAACTACCTTTGAGGCGTTTTATAAACGTAGCGCAAAGGTAAACATAAATGCTGTCTCTAAATCTGCCGACATTCGAAGCCAAGGTGAAGGAAAAGGACGGGAAACTTGTCATTTTCGACCCTGCACGGCGTAAGTTCGTTGCCCTCACTCCCGAAGAATGGGTTCGGCAGCATTTCGTGAACTATCTCATCCACTACAAGGGTTACCCCAAGGAGCTTTTGGCTAATGAAGTCTCGCTGAAGCTCAACGGCACGTCGAAAAGATGCGATACGGTGTTGTACGACCGCTTTTTGACCCCACTTATGATTGTTGAGTATAAATCCCCTCTCGTCAAGATCACAAGGGCTGTGTTCGACCAGATAACGCGTTACAACATGGCTATGCATGTGCGCTACCTTGTGGTCAGCAACGGCATAAGCCATTACTGCTGCAAAATAGATTACGAGAAACTTACTTATTCGTTTTTGGAAGAGATTCCGGCGTACGGCAATTTGGATTGAGCCGACCGGTTACCGGAGGTAATCGCTACCCGGAGTGTTGTAGTAGAAGTACAGATAGTCTGCCTGCAAGGTGTCGGATTTCTGGATATACACGGAACTGTCTATCCCCTGTATCGAGCCCTTAACCTCCTCTTCCTTATCGAAAAAGAGAGAGTAACCGAGTATAACCGCGAAAAAAGAAAGAATCAATAACTTCATAAATCTTGCTCCTGTTTTTAGTGTTTCGTCTGTCAAGATGTGATAAGAACGGAGAATGTTGCAGGATATTATGCGGGAAAGAGATTTTTTGTTTGCAGCGGATTTATCATTTCAACCCTGATTTGATAAATCATCGGGTATGTTCTTATCCGCTACGGGAAAGTCGGATAAATCGTCG
>CAVIFD010000063.1:0-7659 GCA_963641545.1 bacterium
GGTGTTTGTGCATTAAGTTTCTTTGGCTTTTAAGGGCTTTTTGGTGTTTGTGCAAGTCGACTCTGTGGCGAAAAAGTACTTTTCGGTCTCATTGCAAGTCTGCAAAGAGGTAGCCGAGCACTTTTTGGTGTCGGCGATGGGAATCGCTGTTATGAAGAAGCACTTTTTGGTGTCAGCGATTGGATGCTTGGAGGAGTTTGTGAGCCGAGAGAGATACGCGTCCGGTTGCGAACTCAGGAATGTTGAACGATTTCATCAAGAGATCGTAGTGGCTCTTGTCTTTTTGTGGCAGGAGGAATGGTTTACGCGGATTTCCGTCGCTGTCGATATACGCGATGAACGGGCGAGTGTAGAGTCCGTCTGTTCGGCGACTGCTGAACACAGTCCAACGGCTGTTGCTGCTCCAAGAATGGTAGCTCTCGACATCGGGTGAATTAAGCGCGGTGAGCGGACGGGTCTTTCCGGACATAAGATCGACAAGATAGAGGTCCGCATCCTTGTGCCAGATGGAAAAGTTTCCGTACTCCGAGAGTGTAAACATCAAAAATCTGCCGTCGGGCGAAATTCGCGGGAAGGAAACGCTGCCGCCGGACTTGTGTGCGTCATACAACGTGTCCACACGGCTACCGAACGAGCGGGAATCGGCATCGAAGCTTATGGAGCAGAGGCTGTACTTCGCGCGGTCGTAGCCATCCGGCATGCTCACGCTGTCGGAGGAGCAAAAATAGAGCGTCGCGCCATCGGGCGAGAACGCGGGGAACGTCTCGAAAGAAGTCTCAGACGTGGTAAGTGGCGTGAGGAGTATCTGCTTTTGCTCGATGTCGTACACAAGGACGTCGGAGGCATAGTCCATCACCTCGATGCGGTTTCGGTCTGTTGTGTGGAACAGTTGTTTGGTGTTGTTCACAGAGAAAGCCACGAAGCGACCCGAGGGATGCCACGCGGGGTATACAAGAGACGACGCGTTGTGTGGCAGTTTGGCGTTTATCTTCTCAACCTCACCGTTTTCGACCAAGTATGTACCTGCGTAGTCGCTGCGAAGGTGCAGAAGCATATGCGCGGGGTCTTGCATGCAGAAGGAATGGCAGTTCATACAGCCGTAGCCGGTCGTTTTGTTGGTCACAATGGCTGTTTCCGTATAAGACTCGAGGTTGCGCTGATATATTCCCATCTCGTTCCATGTCTCGTAGCCGGGTTCGATGAGCCGGTAGACGATGTAGGGGTCAATCGTTTCGTCGGCGATATATATATGAAACGGTTTGTACTCTTCCCATCTGCCGTTTCTCTGCACCCGAAGGCATACGGAGACGGAGTGCGAGGCGTGTGTCAGCTTCTCCCACTCGCGGCGACCAATGGAAATCTGCGCGCTGTGACTTTCGACAACCGTTTCAACATCTGCTGAGCGAAATATGGCACTGACACGCGCTGCGCCGCAACTGTCCGGCAGCGCGAAACATGGCGCGACCATATTCGGAGGATAGGTCACGTCGGTGTAGTCAGGGGAAATGGGCGGATAGTGGTCTGTTTTCCGCTCGACGGTTATTTCGTGTGTACAGGAAAGAAGGAGCAGCATTGCGAAGAGCTGCGAAAGGTGTCGGAGAGCTTTCATTATGTGCGATGTATGTTCATTTTGTATATTTCAGAAAGTGCCACAGGTTGCGTCGGTCTCTCAAGGACTTGCGTTTGAATGCGGCATAACGCTCGATGGTTTGGGGCGACACGTTGTAATGTCGTAGAGCCTCCGCGTCGCCATCGGCAAACACTGCCACGGCTTCTTGAAAGGCGACGGGCAGCACCGCGGGCAGTGCCTCAGTGCAGAAAAACGTCTCGAGCATATCCTTGAAGCGCGGAAGGTCTTTGGACAGCAGGTAGAGCGAGCCAAGATACTGAATGGTGGCTTTGTGCTGCGGATTTGCGAGTACGATCTGCTTCAGGTCGTCATCCAGTCCCCTCGTGCCTGCAAAGCGATTGTCCGCGAATATGCATCTGCGCTTCGTTCCAAGGACAGGATCGGCTTCGACAGCGGCATCGTTCCAAAGAAAACGCTTGTGCGCCTCTGCCCAAGACTTGTAGCTGAGGGTGTGGGACAGTACGTCGAGGTATTTCTTTGCCGTGCCGTAATGCCCGTATATCAGGTTGACCTGCGTGAGGCGTTGGAGCATGCGCGGCGAGTAGTTTCCCACGGCTTCGTTGGCTTCGAAGGCATACCGCATGGCAAAAGCCATGTGCCCCATCGAAAAAAAGATGTCGCTGAGCATCGCTGAGATGTATGGCGTCTTGTTGCTCTGAACGTATATGGTGCGAATGTCCACGCAAGGCTGCGTGAAGAGGCTGTCGGCAAGCAGACACTCCTCTGACAACGCCATGTTGCGGTAGTTTTGAAAGAGAAGGTTGCCGAGCGAGACGGATTTACATCTCTCGAGCATCTTGTCCCATTGGCTGAAATGTGCGTAGTGGTTCAGCTCCTTGAAAACCTCGTTGCTCGTGTCGATGTATCTCGACGCGCCGTCTGAGGCGAACACTGCCGCCGCGGCGATCTCTGCGACGAGGACGGAAACCTGCATCCATCTTCTCTGCAAACGGACGTGGCGACAAACGCCGCCAACGAGGAACACGAGCAGCGTGACTCCCCAAGGAAGATATATGACGGAGCCCGGGCGAAGCCTGTGGGTGAAATAGCCGTCCGGCAGCAGGATATGGCGCAGCTCGCCGACAGCCCCAACACGCAGCGCGACGACTGAGAGAAGCAACACCGTCAGTGGGATGACGGCGTACCAAAGTCCGCGCTTACGGTTTTTGGCTGCTTCGGCAATCGCGAGAAGCAGGGAATAGAGCGCGGCAATGGCTCCGGCAGCCACGAAGAGCAGGAGAGTGCTTGCAAGAGAGAAGGCGAACCGTTCGGAGAACTTGCGAAACATGAATTGCAGACGAAGGCATATCATCATTAAGAGGAAAGCCACCGTCCCCGAGTATAGAAAGTTCACGTTGTATTGAAGGAAGAAGAGCGCGATGGCAGGCAGGAGGGCGAGCGGCATGGCGCGTCGGCTCTCTGAGATGAGACGGAGTATGTCGGCTGTCAAAAGCACAATCGCCGTGAGCAGCGCCGCCGTTATCAGCACTCCGCCTGTCGGCAGGGCAAAGAACTGTATGAGGAAGTGTGAGAGCATCTCTGCGCACCCTCCGATCTGCGCCACGACGCGGCTCTGAAGAGCGGCGTCGTAGACGAACGTGCTCCACCCTTCGATGTAACAGAAGTTGTAGCGTCCGGCAAAGCCGAGCATGAGTGCGAACAGCACAAACATGGCAATGCCTGCCGGAACAAACAATGTCAGCTTTCTTTTCATGATATATATAATATGAGTACAGAAACGGAGGCAAAAGTAGAGAGAATGGGCGATAATGGGAAAACAATCCCGTCGATTGTCTGTACCTTGGAAGCAGATGCAACGGAGGCGAAAATTTTTGTAACGCAGGAGGTGACAATCGCCGCGATGCGTCAGCCCGGGGGTGCGCAAATCGTGAAACGTATCGCTATATTTGCATCCGATGTGTCGCACATCAAACAACCCTGATGAGAAACACATACTAAATATTTTACTTATGAAGAATCTTTTTCCTTTTAAGAGATTGGCGGGAGCGGCATTGTTGCTGCTTCTGAGTGTGCAAACCTTTGCGCAGGACGGTAATTTCCATATCTACCTATGCCTTGGGCAGTCGAATATGGAAGGGGCTGCCCGCTACGAAGCGCAGGATACGGTGGTGAACCCTCGCTTTCGGATGATGGCGGTTGTGGACAATCCGGCTCTTGGTCGGGTGAGCGGTAATTGGTATCCGGCACGTGCGCCTCTGTGTCGGGCAAACACGGGGCTGACGCCTGTCGACTATTTCGGTAGAACACTGATTGAGAACCTGCCGGAAGAGATACGTGTCGGTGTTGTGCATGTTGCCGTTGGAGGTTGCAAGATAGAGCTGTTTATGGAAGACAAGCGCGCGGAATTTGTTGCGACGGCTCCGGACTGGATGGCAGGCATATTGAAGGAATACGACAACGATCCCTATGCCCGTTTGGTGGAGGCGGCACGCATCGCGCAGAAAGACGGTGTTATAAAAGGCATCCTGCTGCATCAGGGAGAGTCGAACACAGGCCAGAAGGATTGGCCGCAAAAGGTAAACATCGTGTACGAACGTCTCCTGGCGGATCTGAACCTCTCGGCAGAGGATGTGCCTTTGCTGGCAGGGGAGGTGGTGAACGAAGACCACGGGGGCACGTGTGCCGCGATGAATCCCATCATAGCAACCTTGCCGCAGACGATAAAGAACAGCTATGTCATCCCTTCGGCGGGTCTGAGCTGTGCCGACGACCATCTGCACTTCGACGCAGCGGGCTATCGCACCCTTGGCCGTCGCTATGCCGCGCAGATGTTGAAGCTGATGGGCAGGGAGCTTCCGTCGCTTGAAGAGATATTGGAGAATACGGAGATTGCCCCGACGACTATGTTTGATTGCGATTTCCCGCGAACAGACAAGAATGGCCGTGCTTATTTCCGCATTTATGCTCCCGAGGTAAAACGTCTGCAGGTGGATCTCTGCGGCAAGAAACGCGATCTGAACAAGGATGAGAACGGCTGGTGGACGGGCAGGACCGAACCTCTGGTGGTTGGTCCGCATTATTATGCCCTGGTGGCGGATGGTCTCTCTGTAGCCGACCCGATGAGCTGCACAGCGTTCGGATACGGACGTGTGATGAGCATGATAGAAGTGCCCGAAGGCAGGGAAGGCGACTATTATCGCGCCGCTCAGGTTCCGCACGGGCAGGTGCGCAACGTCACATACTACAGCGAAGAGCAGAAACGTTTCCGCCACTGCATGGTCTACACGCCGGCAGAATACGAGACAAAGACGAAGAAGCGTTTCCCGGTGCTCTATCTGCAGCACGGCATGTGCGAGAACGAAACGGGATGGAGCACTCAGGGATTGATGCAAAACATCCTCGACAACCAAATTGCGGCAGGCAAATGCGAGCCGATGATTGTGGTGATGGAGAGCGGCGACATCGAGATTGTGTTCCGCCCGACCCCTGGGAAAGACGTGGATGCACAGCGCGATTTATACGGAGCATCTTTTGCCACGGTGATGGTAAACGATCTGATCCCGATGATCGACAAAACATTCCGCACACTCCCTGATCGTGAGCATCGTGCCATGGCTGGCTTGTCGTGGGGCGGCAAGCAGACGTTCGACATCACGCTGAGAAACCCGGATAAGTTCTCCTACATAGGCGGCTTCAGCGGGGCTATCTTCGGCTTGGATGTGAAGACGGCTTTCAACGGAGTGTTTACCGATGCCGAAAGCTTCAACGAAAAGGTTCATTATCTCTTCTTGGGCTGTGGCACGGAAGAGAATATGGGCACCGCGAAGCTGGTGAAAGACCTCCGCGACATGGGTATACGTGTAGACTTCTACGAGTCGCAAGGCACGGCACACGAATGGCTGACATGGCGCAGGTGTCTGAACGAGTTCATCCCGCATCTGTTCAAAGGGAAACAGAAATAGTCTGCCTACTCCTGATAATATACCCTTTTCACACGTGGAGATACTGAAGTCAGAATTTCGTAGGGGATGGTGCCGAGCCGGTCGGCAAGCTCGCTGACCGGCAGCTCCTCGCCGAAGATGATAACAGAGTCTCCCTCTTTGGCATCCGTGTCGGTGACATCAATCATGCATGCATCCATGCAGATGTTGCCGACAATGGGGCAACGCTTGCCTCCGACCAACACTTCTCCCACACGGTTGCTGAAGTGACGGTCAAGTCCGTCGGCATAGCCGATTGGAATAATTGCGATGCGCGACGCGCGGTCCACGTAGGTGCGTCGGCTGTAACCAATCGAATCGCCGGCTGCGACGTGCTGTATCTGCAGGATGGTTGTCCGCAGTGTGCTGACATTACGAAGCCCCTTCACGCCCGAGGCACTGATGCCGTACAAGCTGATGCCGAGGCGGACCATGTCCATCTGATGATCCGTGAAACGCTCTATGCCGGCAGAGTTGAGGATATGTTTGATGACGCGGTGCTCCAAGCCGTCTTCCAATGAGGCGGCAGCACGGGCAAACGTGTCGAGCTGCTTATGCGTGAAATCGTCGAAAGCAGGAGAGTCGCTCCCCGCAAGATGAGAGAAGGTGGAACGCACCATGATGCCGCTCTGTTCCTTTATCCGTTCGCAAACGGCAGGGATGTCGTCGGGTTGGAAGCCTAAGCGGTGCATGCCGGTGTCTATCTTGATATGTATAGGGTAGGAGGTGATGCCCCTGCGCTCCGTCTCTCGGATCATGGCATCAAGGAGGCGGAAGCTGTACACCTCCGGCTCCAGGTTGTTCTCGAACATGACATTGAAACTGCCGAACTCAGGGTTCATCACGATGATGGGGATGGAGATGCCTTCTTTGCGAAGCCCTGCCCCCTCGTCGGCAACAGCAACGGCAAGGTAGTCGCAGCGATGCTCCTGCAGCGTCTTGGCAAGCTCGTAGGAGCCGGCGCCGTATCCGTCCGCCTTCACCATGCAGACCATCTTCGTCTCCGGCTTCAGCTTCGAACGGTAGTAGTTGAAGTTGTGCACAACGGCATCGAGGTTCACTTCGAGTATAGTCTCGTGCACTTTCTTTTCCAACAGCTCGGAGATCCGTTCGAAATGGAAACGGCGCGAGCCTTTGAGCAGGATAAGCTCGTCGCGAAACTGCTTGAACGTGGGCGACTGTATGAATTCGTCTGTCGTATCATAGAACTCCTTCTCCATATCGAACACGGAGCCGTATTCCTTCAGGTCGTGCCCTATGCCGATGATGCGGTCCACCTTCTTGCGGCGGACAAGGTCGGCAACCTTCTTGTAGAGCGACTTGGGCAAGGTGCCGGACTGCAGTATGTCGGAGAGGACAAGCGTGCGTTTCATCTTCTTGTCCGCGTGGCGGCTTTGCAGGAAGTCGAGGGCGATGTCCAGGGAGTTGATATCGGAATTATACGCGTCGTTGATGAGGAGACATCCCGCGATGCCCTGCTTCACGTCGAGCCGCATGGCTACAGGCTCGAGGCGGGCAAACTTCATCGTGTCGTTCACGCTGGTAGGCTTCAGATAGAGCATGACGGCAAGGCAGTGGATGGCATCCTCGATAGAGGCATCGTCGGTGAACGGAATGACATACTCTTTGGTAAGCCCGAACAGCGTACAGCGGATGATTGTCTCCGAAGTCTTCTTCACGACAGCCTCGATGTATAGCGGAGCCTCAGAGTCCGTCCGGCTCCAGGCAATAGCCTTATGCGAGAGGCATGCAGCCTCGATGCAGTTTGCAATCAGTGTGTTGTCGCCGTCGTATATGATGGCTTCGCTCTCGTTGAACAGCGTCAGCTTCTCAAGGCATTTCTGCGACATGGAGATGAAGTTCTCCTGATGCGCCTCGCCGATGTTGGTGATGATGCCGATGGTCGGTGCAATAATCGGACCGAGCTTTTCCATCTCGTCGGGCTGCGAGATGCCCGCTTCGAAGATGCCCAGCGTATGCTTCTCATTCATCTGCCATACGGAAAGAGGTACGCCGAGCTGCGAGTTGTAGCTACGCGGCGAGCGTACGATGTTGAACTCTTTGTGAAGCAACTGATAGAGGAACTCT
>CAVIFD010000064.1:0-7658 GCA_963641545.1 bacterium
GCTGGAACACACGGACGGAGCTCCTCTTCGGGGCAGAGCGGATGGAACATCTGTCGCGCTGTCATGTGCTGGTCGTGGGGCTGGGTGGCGTAGGTGCTTATGCCGCCGAGCAGATATGCCGCGCCGGCATAGGGCGCATGACCATCGTCGATGCCGACACGGTGAACGAGAGCAACGTCAATCGCCAGCTCCCCGCGCTGCATTCCACGATAGGGATGAAGAAGGCGGAGGTCGTGGCACAAAGGCTGCGCGACATCAACCCCCGGCTGGAGCTGACGGCTCTCAGCGAGTTCCTTCGCGACGAGCGCACCGATGAGCTGCTCGAGGCGGGGAAGTACGACTTCGTGGTGGATGCCATCGACTCTCTCAGCCCGAAGGTGTATCTCCTGGCATACGCCTGCAAGCATGGCATCCCCATCGTCTCGTCCATGGGTGCCGGAGCCAAGACAGACCCCTCGCAGGTGAAGATTGCCGACATATCGAAGAGCCACAACTGCACGCTGGCAAGGGCGGTGCGCAAGAGGCTTCATCACGTGGGCGTCAACCGAGGCATCCCTGTGGTCTTCTCCACGGAGTTCCCCGACCCTGCCGCCATTGTGGAGACGGAGGGCGAACAGTGTAAGCGCACCACGGCAGGGACTGTCTCCTACATGCCTGCCATCTTCGGCTGCTACCTTGCTTCGTACGTAATAAGAAATGTATAAGGATATGATGATAGAGACTGAAGGCATAACGAAGAGCTTCGGAAACCTGAGGGTGCTGAAGGGTATCGACCTCGCGATAGAGCGGGGTGAGGTGGTTGCCATCGTTGGTCCCAGCGGGGCAGGCAAGACAACGCTGCTTCAGATCATGGGCACATTGGACACCCCCGACGCGGGGCATCTCCGTATCAACGGGACGGACACCGGTAAGCTCTCCGAACGCTCGCTCGCAGCGTTCCGCAACCGTAACATAGGCTTCGTCTTCCAGTTTCATCAGCTGCTGCCGGAGTTTACCGCGATGGAGAACGTGATGATACCTGCCCTTATTGCCGGAGCGAAGGCTTCCGAGGCGCGGAAGAGGGCAGGCGAGCTGCTCGACTTCATGAAGCTCTCGGGGCGCATGGAGCATAAGCCGGCAGAGCTCTCTGGCGGCGAGAAGCAGCGCGTTGCCGTGGCAAGGGCTCTTGTCAACAGCCCTGCCGTGGTGCTTGCCGACGAGCCTTCGGGCAGCCTCGACACACGTAACAAGGAAGAGCTGCACCAGCTCTTCTTCGACCTGCGCGACGAGATGCAGCAGACGTTCGTCATCGTGACGCACGACGAGCAGCTGGCGGCAGACACCGACCGCGTCATACATATCAAGGACGGAACAGTATTCAAACAATAGGAGAGACATATCATGGCAAAGGAAGAGAGAGCTTCGTTCGGGAGTAAGATAGGAGTGATACTGGCAACCGTAGGGTGCGCCGTGGGCTTGGGCAGCATCTGGCGTTTCCCGTATATGGTGGGCGAGAACGGCGGAGGCGCGTTCCTGTTGGTCTTCGGGATATGCACCGTCTTGCTCGGGCTCCCTATCATGATAACCGAGTTCTTCATCGGCAGATATTCGCGCAGCAATGCCGCCGGAGCATTCAAGAAGCTGGCACCGGGCACGAACTGGAAGCTGATAGGCTACAACGGTGTTATTGCCGCCTTCCTCATCCTCGGCTTCTATTCCGTGGTGTCGGGGTGGACGCTCGAATACATATGGCAGGCACTGACAGGCTCGCTCGAGGGTAAGACAACGGCAGAGTTCACCTCGGAGTTCAGCAGCTTCTCGTCCTCCGTTGTCCGCCCCATCTGGTGGACCATCCTCTTCATAGCCATGACGCATTTCATCATCGTCTCGGGCGTGGAGAAGGGTATCGAACGTGCTTCGAAGATAATGATGCCCGCACTGTTTCTCATCCTCATAGCCCTCTGCATACGCTCCGTCACACTGCCCGGGGTCAGCGAGGGGCTGGCGTTCCTGTTCAAGCCCGACTTCGGCAAGATAACCTCGTCCGTCGTGCTCAGCGCGATGGGGCAGACGTTCTTCTCGCTCAGCATCGGTATGGGCTGCCTCATCACCTACGCCTCCTATTTCGGCAAGGACACGAACCTGCAGGTGACAGCCGTGCAGGTGACGGTGCTTAACACCCTTGTGGCTCTCTTGGCGGGTGTCATGGTGTTCCCTGCCGTGTTCAGCTTCAACATCGAGCCGACGGCAGGTCCGGAGCTTGTCTTCATCACCCTTCCGAACATCTTCAGCCGGCTGCCGTGGGGCAGTGCCTGGTCGTTCGTATTCTTCATCCTCTTGGCATTGGCGGCACTCACGTCGACAATCTCCCTCCACGAGGTGGCAACGGCATATATCAGCGAGGAATACCACGTGAGCCGTCGCAAGGCTGCCTGGATAACCTCCATAGGTGTTGCCATCGTCGGCACGCTCTGCTCGCTCTCGTTCGGCGTGCTGAAGGAGTACACCATCGGCGGGCTGACCATCTTCGACGCGCTCGACTACCTGACGGCAAAGATCATGATGCCCATCGGCGGTATGATGATATGCGTCTTCGTCGGTTGCCGCATAGAAAAGAAGATCCTAAGGGAAGAGCTGACGAACCGAGGGACAATAACGTTCCATTTCTTCAACACCTACGCGTTCTTCATCAAATACATCGCCCCTGCAGCCATCGGCATCATCTTCCTAAACGAGCTGGGCATCATCCCGAGGCTCGCCGCCCTGCTCTGAGCACTGAGAACCCATCTCCAAGGGCTTTGAAACGAAAACTCAGCACCGAGGAGAAATCGGGGCAGGTGAGTTATCAACAGTTGGGGCGAGTTATCAACAAAAAAGACATTGTTTCACACTGCCGGAAGGCGTTGTTGGCTTTTTATATTTAGCTTTGCCGCGCAAAATGAAGAGATTAAGTATGGGTAAGATTATTGCATTGGCAAATCAAAAGGGTGGTGTCGGCAAGACGACAACCACAATCAACCTGGCTGCATCGCTTGCCGCTCTCGAGAAGAAAGTGCTGGTGGTGGATGCCGATCCGCAGGCAAACGCCTCGTCGGGGTTGGGTATTGACGTGCGAGGCGTCAAGCTCTCGATATATGAATGTTTGGTGAACGGTGAGGATGCCAAGGGTGCGATTGTCGGCACCGATATGGAGGGGCTGGATGTCATCCCTTCGCATATCGACCTTGTGGGTGCGGAGATAGAGATGCTGAACGTGGAGAACAGAGAACGTATCCTGCGCGATGTGCTTGCGCCGCTGAAAGACAGCTACGACATTATCCTCATAGACTGCTCCCCGTCGCTCGGGCTGATAACGGTGAATGCCCTCACGGCAGCAGACTCGGTCATCATCCCCGTGCAGTGCGAGTATTTCGCCCTCGAGGGCATCAGCAAGCTGCTCAACACGATAAAGATCATCAAGTCGAAGCTGAACCCTGAGCTGGAGATAGAGGGCTTCCTGCTCACGATGTACGACTCGCGTCTGCGTCTGGCAAATCAGATCTACGAAGAAGTGAAACGCCCGTTCCGCGACCTTGTCTTCACAACGGTCATACAGCGCAACGTGAAGCTGAGCGAGGCATCAAGCTACGGCAAGCCCGTGTTGCTCTACGATGCCGAGTCGAAAGGTTCGCTCAACCACATGCAGCTGGCAAAGGAACTGATAAACAAGATTGACAATGGCAAAGAATAAATCGGCACTTGGCAGGGGGCTGGAAGCTCTCATCACGATGGACGACCTGAAGACAGGCGGTTCGTCGTCGATCAACGAGATTGAACTGAGCAAGATTGAGCCTAACCCCGAGCAGCCCCGTTCGGTGTTCGAAGAAGAAGCATTGGAGGAGCTGGCTGCCTCCATCCGTTCGCTGGGTGTCATCCAGCCAATCACACTGAAAGAGATAGGTAAGGACCGGTATATGATCATCTCCGGCGAACGCCGCTACCGTGCCTCGCAGATGGCAGGGCTGACGGAGATACCTGCCTACGTCAAGACGGCAGCCGACGAGAATGTGGTCGAGATGGCACTGATAGAAAACATACAGCGCGAAGACCTCAACTCCATAGAGATCGCGCTTGCCTACCAGAAGCTGATAGACACCTACGGCTTGACGCAGGAGAAGCTCAGCGAGCGTGTCGGCAAGAAGCGTGCAACCATTGCCAACTACCTCCGCCTCCTGAAGCTGCCCGCCGAGATACAGATGGGTTTGAAGGATAAGAAGATCGACATGGGGCATGCGCGTGCCCTCATTCCGGTGGAAGACCCGGAGGTGCAGCTCGCACTCTACGAGCAGATCCTTGCCGAGGGCCTTTCCGTCCGTGCCGTGGAAGAGATGGTACGTACAGGCAGTGGTGGCGCAAAGGAGAAGAAGAAGTCTGCGCCGCCGCGGCAGCGGCTCCCCGAGGAATACAATCTCCTGAAAGACCATCTGTCGCATTTCTTCAAGACGAAGGTGCAGCTCTCATGCAACGACAAGGGGAAAGGGCGCATATCCATTCCTTTTGCTTCGGAAGAAGAGCTGGAGCGGCTGATGGGTCTGTTTGATAAACTGAAGTGAAGGATCTTTGTGGCGGAGATGCGTGTGGGGGTGAAGAGGATAACGGGCAGATGGCTGTGTGTTGTGGCAGTGCTGATGGGTGTCGCCCTATGTGCGGAAGCTCAGGAAGAGACTGTGACGGCGGCAGACTCCACCGTGCAGGCAGTGATCCTCTCTGCCGACTCTGCCGGACGCGCCGACGCGACGGTTCCCGAGGTGAAGATGCCTTTCAAGCCCAACCCCACCAAGGCAGTGATCCTCTCTGCCATCTGCCCCGGGCTCGGGCAGATCTATAACCGCGCCTACTGGAAGCTGCCGATCGTCTACGGAGGTTTCATGGGCTGTATATATGCCATCACCTGGAACAACAAGAACTACAAGGACTACTCGACGGCTTACTTCGACCTTGTGTACGACGTTGAGAACAATGCCTCCGACCCCGATGCGTGGAGTAGCTCGTGGCAGGCAATAGCCAAGAAGAACGGCTACGACCCGTCGCGGTTCATCTCCGACTCGCGCTGGCAAGACAACATCAAGCGCAGCAAGGACTATTACCGCCGTTACCGCGACCTGAGCATCATCATTACTGTCGGAGTCTATGCCCTCTGTATGGTTGATGCCTACGTGGAAGCCCAGCTGTTCGACTTCGACATATCGCCCGACCTCAGCATGCGGGTGGAGCCTGTGGTTGTTCCCAAGACGGCGTTCGGCGACCGACTGTATGGCTTGAACTGTAGTATAAAATTCTGAAGACATGAAGATAAAATATGTATTGTCGGTTGTTTGCCTTTGGTGCTTTGTCTGTGCTGCCACGTCGCAGGACGTGACGACGGAGGGAGAAGAAGCCGACTACTCTGCCCTTTCCCGCGATTCGCTCTCTGAGGATGTGGGCATGATACCCGAAAGCATGGATGCCAATGTCGACAGCCTGCTCCATTCGTGGCATGTGAGCTATTTCTCCAAGCGCGACGAGTATTGCCACGACGATGATGCGAACGTGTGGTTCCACGACTCTGTCTACAGGCTGCGGCTGGAAAGTCTGCCGCGCGTCATTCCGATGCCTTATAATAAGGTGGTGCGCGACTGCATAGACCTGTATGCCTCCCGCCGACGTTCTCTTGTGCGTTATATGCTGGGGATGGCAGACTTCTATTTCCCTATCATTGAACAGGTGCTCGACGAGCACGGCTTGCCCATCGAGCTCAAATATCTGGCTGTGGTGGAGAGTGCGCTGAACCCCGTCGCCGTGTCGCGTGCAGGAGCTTGCGGACTGTGGCAGTTCATGCTCCCGACAGGAAAGATATACGGGCTGGAGATAAACAGCCTCATCGACGACCGTCGCGATCCGGTGAAGGCGACGCATGCCGCATGCCGCTATTTCAAGGATATGTACGACATCTACGGAGACTGGAACCTTGTGCTTGCGGCTTACAACTGTGGTCCGGGGAATGTCAACAAAGCCATCCGTCGTGCCGGAGGGAAGACGAATTTCTGGGATATCTTCCCTTATCTGCCCCGCGAGACGCGCTCGTATGTCCCGCTCTTCATCGCTGCCAACTACATCATGAACTTCTATTGCGAACATAACATCTGCCCCGTGCAGACCGGCCTCCCGCTTGCGACAGACACCATCATGGTGACGAAGGCTCTGCATCTTGAGCAGGTGGCAGATGTGCTCGAGATGGACCTTGAGCAGGTGCGTGCCCTCAATCCGCAGTACAAACGCGACATCATCCCCGGCAACGCCTCGCCCCGCGTGCTCAAGCTGCCGATAGACCGCACCTATGCTTTTATCGACAAGGAAGACACCCTGTATGTGCATCGTGCCGAGGAACTGTTGGCAGGGTGCGCAGCTTATCAGACAGACGCCTCTTCACGCCGCGAGAAGATAACCCATCGCGTTACGGCAGGCGAGACGGTAGCCACCATAGCCGACCGCTACGGAGTGGCAAAGAAGGATGTACGCAGGTGGAACGGCTTGAAGTCGAACCGCGTGCCGGCAGGACGCAGGCTGACACTGTATGTGGACAATGGCGGGGTGGCTTTCGCCTCTTCGAACAGACAGAAGACCTCGACCGTGCAAAAGAGTGCCCCACAGGCGGAGGCGACGGTGAAAGACGGCAAAGGTTTCGTTTCTTACACGGTCAAGGCAGGCGATTCGCTGTACACAATCTCACGGAAGTACCCGGGCGTGTCGGCAGACGTGATACGGAGAGCAAACGGACTGCCCAATGCGAATATCCATCCCGGGCAGATACTGAAAATCCCTGTGGGGTGAAACGGGAATGACACTGTATATTTGCGGGCACATAAAAAGGAAAGGGGAATGCAGCCATGAGTGATACGGAAGACAGGAAAGACACAGCGAACATCGGTGAGATGCCGGCGGCGGTGTCGGCAGACGAAAAGATGATACAAGACGGCTTTAACGAGCTGTTGGAAGACTATCTGAAGTCGAACCACCGGCGTAAGGTGGAACGTATCACCAAGGCGTTCAACTTTGCCAACCAGGCACATGCCGGGGTGAAACGCCGCTCGGGCGAGCCTTATATCATGCACCCCATTGCCGTTGCGCAGATTGTCTGCCGCGAGATGGGATTGGGCTCCACCTCCATCTGCTCGGCATTGCTCCACGACGTGGTGGAGGATACGGAATACACCGTGCAGGACATCAACGACATGTTCGGCGCGAAGATTGCCCAGATTGTGGACGGGCTGACGAAGATCTCCGGCGGCATCTTCGGCGAGCATGCCTCGGCACAGGCGGAGAACTTCCGCAAGCTGTTGCTCACCATGAGCGACGATATCCGTGTCATACTTATCAAGATTGCCGACCGCCTGCATAATATGCGTACGTTGGGTTCCATGCTTCCTGCCAAGCAGTTCAAGATTGCCGGCGAGACGCTCTATCTCTATGCCCCGCTGGCGCACCGGCTTGGGCTTTTCTCCATCAAGACGGAGCTGGAAGATCTCAGCTTCAAATACGAGCATCCGCAGGAATACGAGTTCATCAACCAAAAGCTGAAGGCGACGGAAGAGAACCGCAACAAGCTGTTCGAACACTTTGCCGCTCCCGTCAACGAGCGGCTCAAGGAGATGGGGCTGCAC
>CAVIFD010000065.1:0-7640 GCA_963641545.1 bacterium
ACCCTCTGCATGAGGCAATTTCCCCCACGAAACAGCACTTGCACGACGTGCATGAGGCAATTTCCCCCACGAAACAGCACTTTCACGACGTGAGACAATGCTCAGCCGGGCATAAACATGATATATCAGAACCGGAAATAGATGAACGGCTGCACGCCGGCACTCTTAAACTGCACAACGACGAATATCATCGCTGCCACGACGGCAGCCTGCACCAACAGCGGGGAGCGCGAGAGAAGCCCCTGCAAGATGTTCCCGACGGACTTAGGCGTGAAGTGCAAGACATAGCCTATGACCATCAGCGTGAACACCCCCTTGTAGCCGCTGACGAACTGCGTGAACACCTCCGCATGGAAGGCGGTGCATATCTGCGAGAGCATCTCCCACACCTTCTGAAGGGAGTCGGCGCGAAAGAATATCCACCCGAAGCACACCAGGTGGAACGTGAGGAACACGCCCATCACCCTGCGCCACGGCTTCATCTCCTCTCCCACTTTCTTGAAGCTGTGGAACCGCCCCATGACGAACTTATGGACAGCCAACGCCGCCCCGTGCAGTGCCCCCCAAAGGATAAAGCTCATGGATGCGCCGTGCCAAAGGCCGCCGAGCAGCATCGTTATCATGAGGTTCACATAGGTGCGTATCCTGCCCTTGCGGTTGCCGCCGAGGGAGATATACAGATAGTCCTTCAGCCAGGAAGAAAGGGATATGTGCCAACGCCGCCAAAACTCCGTGATGGTGGCAGATTGGTAGGGCGAGTCGAAGTTTACGTTGAAGCGGAACCCGAGCAGGAGGGCAATGCCGATAGCCATGTCGGAGTAGCCCGAGAAGTCGCAATATATCTGCAGGGCATAGCCATACACGCCAAGGAGGTTCTCCACCCCGGTGTAGAGCAGCGGCGCGTCGAACACGCGGTCCACAAAGTTCATGCTGATGTAGTCGGATATGACCGACTTCTTGAACAGTCCGCAGAGCACGAGGAACAGCCCCTCGCCAAACTCCGCGCGGGTAACCTTCGGGTCTTTATATATCTGCGGGATGAAGTCGCGGGCACGCACGATAGGTCCCGCCACGAGCTGCGGAAAGAAAGACACGTAGAACACGTAGTCGATCCAGCGTGTGAGGGGCGCGATCTTCCCTCGGTATACGTCGATGATGTAGCTTATCGTCTGAAACGTGAAGAACGAGATGCCCACGGGCAGGAAGATGTCCTTGTGCATGTAGACAGTGCTCTGCATCGCGGTGTTGCCTATCTGATAGCCCAGCTCGCGGATGAGCCATGTGGCTGTCTCCATCAGGAAGTTGAAATACTTGAAGTATCCCAAGACGCCAAGGTTGACAATGAGGCTGAGAACAACCCACAGCTTCCGCTGCCACACCTCACGTGTGCGGACAATCACTTGGGCAATGAAGAAGTCGGATGTCGCGGTGAAGAGCAGGAGGAAAAACCACAGTCCGCTGCTCTTATAATAGAAATAGAGCGAGAAGAGCGTCACGTAGATGATACGCGCGAGAAGATGCTTCCTCAGCGACATATATATTATAAGGAAGCCGATGAAGAGGAAGAAGAACAGTCCGCTGCTGAAAAGCATCGGCGCATTGCTATGATAGGTGAGCACGTCACCCAGTTTTGACCAGTCTATATTATCGAACATCTTTATCTGCGGTATAACGGTTGTAGGTCTGCATCAGTGCGCGGTACAATAGCGTACCCTGCTCCCGATAGCCTTCCTTGGTGAAATGAACGCGGTCGCGCCCCATCAGCCCTGCCTTATGCCATTTGGTGCACGAGCCTTTGCCACCCGTGGCAGAGAACATATCCCAGCAGGCTAAGCCTTCGCGACGTGCAACATCGACGATGGTCTTTGCCGCGCGTTCGGTGTTATCGTTGCGCACATAGGTGCGTTTCTTTTTTACGTACACCCGTCGGTAGCATTCCGGCGGCGTGGTGAGGAGGATTGCCGCGTTGGGCATCTGCCGTTTCACCATGGAGAGGAACGCCTCTATCTGCTCCGCGAACTCCGCACGTGAGAAACGCCGCCCGAACGTCTCGTTTGTACCCAAAGAGATGATGAGCAGCGAGGGGCTAAGCAGCGCAAGGCGACTGACGTACTCTTCATCCGTGAAGTTGGCGTATGTGGCACCGTTCACCCCCACGGAATGACAGAGCACTCCGGGCTTGCCGTTCGTGAGGTTGAAACCATAGTAGAGGTTCTTGAACGAAGAAGCCGGCAGAAGAGTATCCGTTCCCTGCTTGCGGCGGGTGCTGTGAAGCTGAAGCGTGTCGACAAGGCATGATACGTTAAAGGTATCGGCAATGACCCCCTGTGCGCAAGCCTCCGCGCACAGCACAGTTTCCACCGAGTCTTTCATCTTCCCTGCGGGCAGCATGGGCATGGACCTTTCGCCACGATAGATGACCACACGGTTGAACGAATAGCCCGCACCGTTGTTCGGAGCCATGCTGATGTCGAAGTTGATAGAAGGCGAGGCAGACTGTATGCCTATCCCTCCGGGACCGATGGGGCATTTCCTTGTCTGCTGTATGCAGCGTCCCGCGGTCCACTCGCGGATGACGGACGTGATGAAGTAGTCGTCAGGCTCATTCGTGCGGCTCAGCTTGAAGGGGGCAATCCAGCCCCGTCCGGCGTTACCGAACTGCTGCTGAAGAAGCCGCATGAGGCGTCCGCTGTAATGCCCCGCCTGGATATGCGAATCGCCGAGATGAACAATGGTAACAACGGTGTCTTTCCCTTCGCGCAGGGAGTCGAGGGCTGCAAAGAACCCATGAAGCGGAGCATAGCTTTCCCCAAGGCTGTCCCGTTCTGCAAGCATCACAGAGTCGACAGCCGCCCCTATCCTGTATGAAGCCGGAGGCAGGGCAACAGTGTCACGGACTGCCGGCTCCTCTGCCTCGGCAAAGATCCCGACCATCACGAGCAAAGCCGCGAGGCTAATAAACCGTCTTATCCGCTTCATCATAGAAATCCTTTTCCAACATTAATGCGCCAAACAATGCCGTGGCTATCTCCCTTCCGCCTCGGAAACTCATGTGCGTGTAGTCCTTGCCTGCCCAGTTGTTTTCCACGAAACGGACCATGCTGTTCTCGCCGCCCATCGCGCCGAACGTGTTCCAAAACGGTATGCCCACCCTGCGGGCAATCTGCCGCTGTGCATGGAGCAGTGCCAACACTGCGGGCATCGTCTCGAACGTGCCCTCCATCTGCCGGCTGCGGTCGGAAACGCCCAGGAGCAACACGTCTGCCTCGGGGAAACATCTCTGCACATGGCGGACGGCTTCTTCCATGCGTTTGGCATACCATCCGTATTGCATGACACTGTCGCAGACAACATTCAATCCGTACTGAAGAACAATCAGATCATAGGGGCGTATCCTGTTCAGCTCGCGGCAACGCACGCTGTCGAGACGACCCAGCACAAGACCGGAGTTGCCGCGCAGGGAGTAATTGTCCACCACCACGCCCGACTCATCCTCCAAGGCAACGCCCAAAGCCTGCAGACTGTCCGCACCTGTGAAAGAGAACGCAGCCTCCGAGAACGCGCCCTTCAGCTCGTATTGTGTGATCGTGTCGGTAGGAGGCAGCAGGCAGCGGATGGTATCCGTCGATCCGTTACAGCACAGCTTCATCCGTGCCGCCTTGTTCCTTCCGTATATAAACTTCAGCGACGATGCCTCTTCAAGCTCCGGGAAACGGTCGGTTGTCTTGAGAGAGACCGTGGCTTCACTGCTGTCTTGAGGCTCGAACACCATTCCGGAGAGTGTGTATCCATGCTCGTGGTCGGTCAGCGCAGACCATGTGTGCCAGCCCTCGGAGTGCTGCTCTATCGTGGGGCGAAACCTTGCGGCAACGGATGCAATAGGGACAAACCCCACTCCCCGTCCGCCGAACATCCTTTGCAGCATGGAACGCAGATCTGCCACCACGATATCCCCTTCTATAAACGAATCGCCAAGGAAAGCAATGCGCACCGGACGGTTCATCCCGTCTGTGTTCTTCAGTGCCGCGAAGAAACGTTTCAGCCCGACGTGCCCCACGGAATAGTCCTCGATGTGTTTCCCTGTCGAATCGGCACCCCTGACGGAGTACATTACATTATATAATGAATCGCGCAGAGCCAACGCCGCAGAGTCTATCCCCATGGAGCGGGTAATGGAGTCGCGCAATGCTGCCGAATCCACTTCCAAGGTATCCGGCTCCTTCAGCCGACGGCGCAGCGAGTCCATCGAGAGCTCCCCGGTCTTCACCCGCAGATCGGAAAGCAGGTCGACGCGTTTTATCTCCTTTCCGAATATGGTGTCCGGCAGATAATACATCCCAAGGCTGATGCCGAGCGCAATCAATAGAAGGGCCAATAGTCTGCCGAGATTATCTTCCTTCATTCATTCTCTTGTTTTTACGAGGGCGCAAAGCTACACAAAAACCAACGATGCCGACAGGTCCGGACTTTCCAAAAGTGCTTTCCTGCGTTTTTGTAAAAATTGAACGTTGCGCCGTTCAACAATCTGTGGATTAGCCATACATTTGCGCCGCCGTAAAAGGATATACTCATATAAACAATATGAAATACAACAGACGTGATTTTATCAAAACAGGAGGTATGGCAATGCTTGGTTCGCTGACGATTCCGTCTTTCTTGGGAAGTTGTGCCGGAAATGCAGCCGACAAAGCCGCCGGTATCTCTTTTGCGCTAAACCATTTCGGGTTGAGCGAAGGTGACATGAAGAAGGTGCTGAACGCAGCACTGGAAAAAGGAGGAGATTATGCCGATCTCTTCTTCGAACACTCTTATCATAACAGTGTCGGGTTGCAGGACGGGGCGGTCAACCGTGCTTCGTCGAGCATCGACTTCGGAATGGGCGTGCGTGTGCTCTCGGGAGACCGGACGGGCTATGCCTACGTTGAGAACATCACCCTCGACGAGATGCTGAAGGCTGCACGCACCGCTGCACGCATTGCCGACGGCGCGGCAGGCAAAGGTCCGGCACGGCTGACGGAAGAGCCGATCGTCAACAACTACTATGGCGTGCAGACGCCGTGGGACGAGGTTGCCGTCAAAGAGAAGACTCCTTATCTTCAGAAACTGAACGACCGTGTGTTTGCGCTCGACAAACGTGTGCACAAGGTTTCTGCATGGCTGGGCGACATAACGTCGCATATCCTGTTTTGCAACACGGAAGGGCAGATGTATTACGACTATCGCCCGATGGTGACGCTTGGCGTTACCTGCATCATGGAAGACGGCGGCAAGATAGAGAACTCGTATGCCTCGCGTGCCTTCCGTATGGGTGCCGAGTTCCTGACAGACGATATCATCAACGAACTGGCAAAGGAAGCCGTCGATAAGACTTCCATCCTCTTCGGTGCCATCAAGCCCAAGGGCGGCGAGATGCCTGTTGTGATGGGTGCCGGAGGCTCGGGTATCCTGCTTCATGAAGCAATAGGTCATGCCTTTGAAGCCGACTTCAACCGCAAGAACATTTCCATCTTCTCCGATAAGTTGGGCAAGAAGGTGTGTGATGCAAACATCAACGTGGTGGACGACGGCACCATCCCGTTCAACCGCGGCTCTGTGAACATCGACGACGAAGGAGTGAAAGGGCAGAAGACCTATATCGTCAAAGACGGCATACTGACAAGCTACCTGCACGACCGTATCAGCGCAAAGCACTACGGCGTGGCATCGACAGGCAACGGGCGGCGCGAATCGTTCCGCATGATGCCTATCCCCCGTATGCGTGCAACATACATGGAAGCAGGCAATGTGACGGAAGAAGATATCATCTCGACAGTGAAGAAAGGTATCTATGCTTCCAGCTTCACCAACGGACAGGTGCAGATCGGTGCCGGAGACTTCACCTTCTTCGTGAAAGACGGTTACCTGATCGAGAACGGCAAGCTGACGCAGCCCATCAAAGACATCAACATCATCGGCAACGGTCCGAAGGCTCTTGCCGACATCACGATGGTGGCGGGCAACTATAAAATGGATAACGGCACATGGACGTGCGGTAAGGACGGGCAGTCGTGCCCTGTCACCTGCGGCATGCCGTCTGCCTTGGTTAGTAAACTTACTGTAGGAGGAGAGAATTGATATGATAACAAACGAGAATAAGAAACTGGCGCAATGGGCAATGGAGTTCGCACTCAAGAACGGTTGCCAGGCATCGCGCGTGAGTTTGTATAGCGGTTCGAGCAGCTCGTTCGAGATCCGCGACATGAAGATAGACCGCCTTCAGCAGGCTTCGGAGAACAGTTTGGTCATACAGCTGTTTGTCGACGGCCGCTACGGTTCGTTTTCCACCAACCGCCTGGACAAGGAAGAGCTGAAGAAGTTCATCCAAAACGGGATCGATTCAACCCGTTACTTAGCGGAAGACAAGGCACGCACCCTGCCCGACGCATCGCTCTATTATAAAGGTGGCGGAGAAGACCTGCAGATGTTCGACACGAAGGTCGACACCTTACAGCCTGACGAGAAGCTCTCTCTTGCCATGAGCACCTGCGAGGAGATCATGGGCAAGGACAACCGTATCATTTCCATCAACTCTTTCTACGGCGACGACACGAACTTCAAGTATATGGTTGCCAGCAACGGCTTCGAGGGCGAAACGGCTGCCTCTTCCTTCAGCTTGGGGGCAAGCGTCAGCATGCACGGCGAAGGAGATGCACGTCCGCAGGGTGCATGGTACGACTCGTCGTTGTTCTTCGACACGATGATAAAAGAAGGCTTGGGAACGAAAGCTCTTGAGCGCGTGCTCCGCAAACTCGGACAGAAGAAAGTGGCTTCGGGCAAGTACACCATGGTTGTCGACAATATCAACTCAGCCCGTCTGCTCTCTCCCGTGATAGATGCCATATACGGCTCGTCCATCCAACAGAAAGACTCTTTCCTGATCGACAAGTTGGACAAGAAGGTGCTTGGCGACAAGCTGACACTCCTCGACGAGCCACATCTTACGAAGGCTTTCGGCGCACGCTACTTCGACAACGAAGGCATTGCAACGCGACGTATGCCGGTCTTTGAAGGCGGCGTTTTGCGCACATATTATATCGACACTTACTACGCCAACAAGATGGGCGTCAAGTCCACTGTCTCCTCTCCGTCCATTCTCACGATGCAGATGGGAGACAAAGACACCGACGCTCTTGTTGCCTCGGTGGACAAGGGTATCCTCGTCACGGGCTTCAACGGCGGTAACAGCAACAGCACCACGGGCGACTTCTCCTACGGCGTGGAAGGCTTCCTTATCGAAAAGGGCAAGCTGACGCAGCCTATCTCGGAGATGAACGTGACAGGCAACATGGTCACGCTATGGAACAACCTCGCGGAGGTGGGCAACGACCCGCGCCTCAACTCTAGTTGGCGTATCCCTGCACTGATGTTCGACGGGGTCGACTTCAGCGGCTTGTAAACAACTCACATATCATAGGGTGTCTGAGTTATCCCGACTCAGGCATCCTCTTTTTTTCAATACACATAATCCATCTCTCCACACGCAATGAAAACATTCACTCCCGACGCATGGCTCCCCACAACAAAGAAAGAACTCGAAGCCCGCGGCTGGGATTATGTGGATGTAATCCTTTTCAGCGGGGATGCATACGTGGACCATCCCT
>CAVIFD010000066.1:0-7608 GCA_963641545.1 bacterium
CTTGTAGGCTATCGTGCTCGTTGCACTAAACACCTCGATGACCGAGATGAGACAGAGAAACATGAAGATGATCCATATCACCCTGTCGCCTTTGAACAATTTACTCGCCAAATCCATTGCCAGAATGGTCCTTTACAGATTACGCACACAGGTCTTGAACTGCTCGCCGCGGTCTTCGTAGTTCTTGAAGAGGTCGAAGCTGGCGCAGCAAGGCGAGAGCAACACGGTGTCGCCCTTTTCTGCCAGGCGGTATGCCTTGTTCACTGCCTCTTCCATCGAGCGGGCATCTTCAATGAGAGAGACCTTGCCGTCGAAGAAGTCGTGCAGCTTACGGTTGTCTGTGCCGAGGAAGATCAGTGCCCGCACCTTCTGCTTCACGAGGTCTTCTATCTCGCGATAGTCGTTGCCCTTGTCCGTGCCGCCGAGGATAAGCACCAGCTTCGTCGTCATGCTCTGCAAGGCGTACCAGCAGGAGTTCACGTTCGTAGCCTTCGAGTCGTTGACGTAATCCACGCCGCGCACACGAGTCACCTTCTCCAGGCGGTGCTCCACTCCGGTGAAGTCGCTCAGCGATGCACGTATCTTTTCGTTGTGTATGCCGGCAATCTTCGAGGCTATGCCCGCTGCCAGCGAGTTGTAGAGGTTGTGCGTACCTGTCAATGCCAATAAAATCCTATCCATGGTAAATGTTCCGTTTGCTGTTTCAATAACAATCTGTCCGTTCTCGGTGTATCCCTTCGCGCCGTCTTCGTGCGTCTCGGAGAAAGGGTAAAGCGTTGCCGCAGGATGCCTTTCAGCTATCTCGCGGGCAATTATCGGGTCGTCCATCCAGAAGATGAACGCGTCTTCGGATGTCTGGTTCTGCAGGATGCGAAACTTGGCGTTCACGTAGTTCTGCATCTCGTAGCCGTAGCGGTCGAGGTGGTCGGGCGTGATGTTGAGCAGGATTGCAATGTCTGCCTTGAAGTCGTACATACCGTCGAGCTGGAAGCTGCTCAGCTCGATGACATACACCTCGTGCGGCGATTCTGCCACCTGCAGAGCCAGGCTGTTGCCCACGTTGCCTGCCAAGCCGACGTCCACTCCGGCACTCTTCAGGATATGATACGTCAGCATCGTCGTCGTCGTCTTGCCGTTGCTGCCGGTGATACATATCATCTTCGACTTGGTGTATCGCCCTGCGAACTCTATCTCGGAGATGATGTGCGTCCCCCGTGCCGTCAGTTTTCGGATTATCGGAGCCTTGTCCGGTATCCCGGGGCTCTTGATTATCTCGTCGGCATTCAGGATGTCTTCTTCCGTATGCCCGCCTTCTTCCCAACGTATCCCGTGGGCGTCGAGCATATCCCTGTACTTGGGTTTAAGCGTCGAGCTGTCGGACAAAAACACATCGAACCCTTTCTGCTTTGCCAGCACCGCAGCTCCCGCGCCGCTTTCTCCTCCACCTAAAACAACTATTCTCTTCATCTTTATATCAGTTTGTCCAATCTCTTTCATCTCCGCCTGCGGCGAACGTCGCGAAGCACTTCAACAGTCTCTTCCATCATCTCATCTTCAACGTGACAATCGTTACGACTGCCAGAATGATACCGATCAACCAGAAGCGCACCACAATCTTCGACTCGGGGATCACGCCGAGCGGTTTTTGCAGCAACGCCTGTATCCCTGCGTTTCCCGGCTTCTGGAAATGGTGGTGAAGCGGCGTCATCTTGAATATGCGACGACCCTCGCCGTACTTCCTCTTCGTGTACTTGAAGTAGGCGACCTGCATCATCACCGAAACACTCTCGGCAAGGAAAATGCCGCAGAGAATCGGTATCAGCAACTCCTTGCGTATGATTATTGCGAACACTGCTATTATACCACCCAATGTCAGGCTTCCCGTGTCGCCCATAAACACCTGCGCGGGGTATGAGTTGTACCAAAGGAAGCCTACCGTTGCCCCGATGAAGGCTGCGGCAAACACCACCAGCTCCTCCGCCCCCGGGATATACATTATGTTCAGGAAAGAGGCAAACTCGAAGTGGGCAGACATATATGCCAGGATGCCAAGGGCAACACCAATGATTGCCGAAGTGCCTGCCGCCAGCCCGTCGAGACCGTCGGTGAGGTTTGCCCCGTTCGACACGGCTGTCACCACGAATATCGTCATCAGCACGAAGACAATCCATGCCGCCTCCTCCTTATAGTCGCCTGCCCGGCTGACAAGCTGCGCGTAGTCGAAATTGTTGTTTTTCACGAACGGGATGGTCGTCTTCGTGGACTTCGTCTCCACATTGTGATAGCGCACTTCCTCAATCACATTGTCGTGCCTGACCTCCATGTTCTCTTTTATCACCACGTCCGGACTCATGAACAGCACCAGCCCGACAATCAGCCCCAAGCCTACCTGCCCGACAATCTTGAACCTTCCGTGCATCCCTTCCTTGTTCTTGCGGAACACCTTGATATAGTCGTCGGCAAACCCGAGAGCCCCCAGCCAAAGGGTGGTGACAATCATCAGAAGCACATAAACGTTGTTGAGCTTGGCGCACAGAAGCGTCGGGACGAGGATGGCAATGATGATGATGATGCCGCCCATCGTCGGCGTGCCTTTCTTCGTCATCTGTCCTTCCAGCCCGAGGTTGCGCACCGTCTCGCCTATCTGCAGCATCTGCAGACGGTCGATGATGCGCCGCCCTATTGCCGTGGAGATAAACAGCGAGAGGATAAGTGCCAGTCCGGAACGGAACGACACATACTTGAACATACCCGCCCCGGGCATGTCCAGCTGATCCAAATAGTTGAAAAGATAATAAAGCATATCGTCTTATTGTTGTGCACGAAATATCTCCCGCAGCTTCTCGCGGTCGTCGAAATGGTGTTTCACTCCCTTCACTTCCTGATAGTCCTCGTGCCCTTTCCCTGCCACGAGTATCACGTCGCCTTCCCGTGCCATCATCGTGGCAGTCTTGATTGCCTGTGCGCGGTCGGTGATGCAGAGCGTGCGTTCCTTGTCGGAAGGGTTAAGCCCCGCTGCCATATCACGAATGATCTCGTCAGGCTCTTCGAAGCGCGGATTGTCGGACGTGAGGATAAGCGTGTCGCTCAGCTTTGCAGCTTCCTTAGCCATCAACGGGCGTTTGCCCTTGTCGCGGTTTCCGCCCGCACCGACAACGGTGATGACGCGCCCTTTCCCGCGCAGCACGTCGTGTATGCCACGCAGCACGTTTGTCAAGGCATCCGGCGTGTGGGCATAATCGACAATGGCAGTATAGCCCTGCGGCGATTGTATCGTCTCGAAACGTCCCGACACAGAGTGCAGCGCACTCAGCACCACCAAGACATCCTCGGGGTCTTTTCCCAAAGAGACTGCCGCACCATATACTGCCAAGAGGTTATACGCATTGAAACGCCCCACGAAATGGGTCGTCACCTCCCTGCCGTTGATGATCATATCCGTCCCCTCGAAATGCGACTCGAGGATCATTCCCTTGAAGTCTGCCGCAGTGCGAAGCGAATAGGTCAGCTTCTTCGCCGCCGTGTTCTGGAGCATCACCAAGCCGGACTTGTCGTCGGCATTGGTAAGCGCGAAGGCATCCGCAGGCAGGTCGTCGAAGAACTTCTTCTTTGCCTTGAGATAGTTCTCCACCGTCTTGTGATAGTCCAGATGGTCGCGCGTCAGGTTGGTGAATATGCCGCCATTGAACGACAGTCCGCTGATACGCCTTTGGTCGATGGCGTGCGAGCTGACTTCCATAAAGGCATATTCGCACCCGGCATCCACCATCCGTGCCATAAGGCTGTGGAGGGTGATAGGGTCGGGCGTTGTGTGCTCCGTCGGGATTGCCTCGCCGTCGACATAGTTGCATACGGTGGAGATAAGCCCTGCCTTATGCCCCATGCGGCGAAACATCTCATACAGCAGGGTGGCAATCGTGGTCTTGCCGTTCGTTCCCGTCACGCCCACCAACGTCAGCTTTTCGGACGGATTGCCATACCATGCGGAGACAACCTTGCCCAACGCTTCCGCCGAATCTTTCACGCGAACGAAACAAACTTCTTTCTCCGCCGCCGTCTTCTCCGGGATCTCCTCGCAGACAACAGCAGCCGCACCTGTGGCAACAGCTGCGTCGATATAGGCGTGTCCGTCGACAGCCGTACCTCTCACCGCGACGAACAAAAAGCCCTTTTTCACCTTTCGCGAATCCGACTCGACACCCGCGATTTCCACATCACCGTCGCCCGTCGTTTCCACTGTGTCCAACGCCTGAATAAGTTTCTTCAGTTTCATTTTTCTTCTCTGTTTATTTTAATGTCAAACGGATGGCATGACCTTTCACAACCCTCGTCCCGGGACTTACCGACTGTGCCGTCACCCTTCCCATTCCATCCATGGCTACCCGCAGCCCTGCGCTCTCAAGCAGGTAAACGGCATCTTTCGCTCCCATGCCGACAACGTTCGGGACCAGCCCCTCGCGGATTGTCACGTCGTGCAGACGAAGAGCCTCGGCTCCTTCTTCCCGCTTAGACGCTACCCACTTTGTCTTCAGGCTGTCTGTGTCGATGTCAATATCCAGCTCGTCCAACACGTTTTCCAAGGCAACCAGACTGCCGCTCTTTACCGAGGGCAACACGACAGCCGCCGAATCGCGCTCCATTTCACTCACGTCGATAGGCATGTCGCCGGCATAAACCTTCTCGGCAATGGCTTTCACAACACCTCCCGACATTGTGCCTCCCGAAGGATAGCCGATGCGCGGACGACGTATCACAACAATGCAGGAATACTTGGGATCGTCGGCAGGAAAATATCCGCAGAAAGAGACCTGGTGACCGCTCGTGCGGTAAACACCGCCGGAAGCAATCTGTGCCGTACCTGTCTTGCCTGCGATACGGACAACATCCGAATGTACTGCCTTGCCCGTTCCTTTCTCAACCACGCCCAACAACATGTCCCGGATAATCCCCAATGTCCTGTCCGAACATATCGACGACTTCAACACCTCCGTAGAGAAGCTCTTTACCGTCTTGCCGCCACGCAGGATCTCCTTCGTGAACATCGGGCGAACCATCTTGCCCCCGTTGGCTATGGCATTAAAGAATGTAAGCGTATAGATTGGCGGTATCTGTGTCTCGTATCCGAAAGACATCCATGGCAGGGTTGTCTTCGACCAATACAACACCGTGTCGTTCGGCATACGTATCTTGGCTCGCCCCGCGCCGGGTATCTCCAGGTTCAGCGGGATATTCCAGCCCTCGCGATACAACCCCTCAACAAACTTGGTCGGGTTCTTCTCGTATCCTTTCAATATGATCTTGGCGACACCGATGTTCGAGGAATACCATATTGCCTGCTCTGCCGAGATGCGATGATAGCCGCCTTTGTTCATGTTATGGTCCGTCATACGGCTTCCTTTATACATATACACGCCGTTACCCGTATCCACAGTATCGCCCGGCTGACAAACGCCGTCTTCCAACGCCACCATCATAGAAGCAACCTTGAAGGTCGAGCCCGGCTCTATCTCGTCTGCCACGGCGTGGTTCTTCGTCTCGCCATAGACCCCCTCGCGGATACGACCCATATTCGTTATTGCCTTCACCTCGCCCGTCGACACTTCCATCACAACGGCTGTCCCCGACTCGGCATCGATCTTCTTCAACATATCCACAAGCGACTTCTCGGTGATATCCTGAATGTCGATGTCTATCGTCGTGCGAATATCCATGCCGTCGACAGGCTCCACCTCAACAACGTTCGTCCAGCCACCTCCCAAGCGGCGCACCGAACTAAGCCCTGCTTCTCCTCTGAGCAACGAATCGTATTGCAGCTCCAGCCCGTTCTTCCCTTTCGTCAGACCGCCTGCCTCAATCTCGCCGTAGATATCTCCGATGGTACGCGATGCCAACGAACCGAAAGGCTTCTGCCGCCGCACCATCTCTTTGGTATAAAATCCGCTCTTGTTCCTGTTTAGGCGAAGAAACGGAAATGTCTTCATCTCTTTCAGATCAGTGTATGAGACACGCTCCTCGCAGACGGGATACTGACGGCTCTTGCTCTTCAGCCCGCGAAGCAGATGTGCCTTATATCCGGCAGGAGATCGCTTTCCGAACTTCCTCGACAGATAGACAGAGAGCGAATCAACGCCGTTCTTTTTCGAGCTAAGGAACGTATCGACAGAAAAGCCGTCGGCACGGAAATCCATGTAAGTGTAGTAACGGGGCACACTGGTTGCCATCAGCTTTCCGTCGGCAGAGTAGATATTACCACGTCCGGGCATTATCAGACGGTCCGGACGCTTCTGGCTCTCCGACACCTTTATCCATTTCTCCTTCTCGACAAAAGCCGTATTAAACGTACACAGCAACACGCCGACTGCCACAACGCCCAGCAGCAGCACAACAACGAAGTAACGGATCAGCATCCGGTTACTCTTCTGAGCAATCTCTTTCGGTTCGTTCTCTTCAGCCATGTCTATTTGTATAATTCATACGGCGGAGTCTTGGCTCCTTCCAGATCTATGCCCTGTTCTTCAATCAACTCCTCTATCTGCGACCGGCGACTGTTTTCCGTCAGCTCGGAGGAAACAGACAATGCCTCGAAACGGATGTCGCGCAGACGTTGCTGCAGACGGTCGATCTCGCGCAGCTTCTGCATGCAGGTGTAGCGGTTTCCGATAAAGAAGAATGTCATAATCACAACAAGCACAATCATACGCGTATGTTTGACGATGAAATCTTCCGTCAAGATACCACCGCCCAACACATACAAAAGAGAAAGACGCCTCTCACGTTTCTTCGTTTTCCTACGTTGCCGATTTTCCTCCATTGCTTCTCTGTCAGTTCTCTGTTCTTTCCGCTATTCTCAGCTTGGCACTTCTCGAACGGGGATTTCTCTCTATCTCCTCGTCGGAAGGCACAATGACCTTACTGTTCACCATGCGAAACGGCGATTGCACATTCCCGAAAAAGTCTTGCTCGCTTTTCCCCTCGAAGTTTCCCGTCTTAAGAAAGTTCTTCACCAACCGGTCTTCCAACGAATGATAGGTGATGACAACCAAACGCCCGCCGGGCCTTAAGACTCGCAACGTCTGCACGAGCATCTCCTTTAGGGCAGACATCTCGTCGTTCACCTCGATACGAAGAGCCTGAAACGCCTGTGCCAAAAACTTCTTTTCCTTGTCTTTCCCGGCAAGAGGCTTTGCCAGCTCCAAGAAATCGCCAATCGTCTCTATCCGCTTTGTCTCACGTGCCGAGACAATCAACGACGCCAAGCGACGTGCCGCCTTCAGCTCGCCATACAAGCGGAAGACATCCGCCAGCGCATCCTCTGTATATGTACCTACAATATCGGCTGCCGTCCGACCGGCACGGGTGTTCATACGCATATCCAACACCCCGTCGAAACGGAAAGAGAAGCCGCGGTCTTTGTCATCGAAATGATGGGAAGAGACACCAAGGTCTGCCAACAGCCCGTCCACCTCGCCGCTCACACCGTGATAGCGCATGAAATTGTACAGATAACGGAAATTGCTGCGGACAAAAACGAACCGAGGGTCGTCGGGAATATTGTTTTCGGCATCGGCATCCTGGTCAAATCCGTAGAGATTGCCGCTACGCCCCATC
>CAVIFD010000067.1:0-409 GCA_963641545.1 bacterium
AACAAGAATACGCTGCAAAGAATAATGCTCAGTCTTTTCATATCGGGCATGCTTGTCGTTCGTTTATCTCTGTCGGAAATCAAATAACCTCACCCCGTATCGTCAAGACGAAGCTCCCTGTCTTTCCATTACTGTACACCGAGATGGTTTTCGAGAACGGTCCGGGCCTTCCTTGCGGATTGTATGTGACTTTTATGTCGCCGCTCTTCCCCGGTGCTATCGGCTCGCGAGTCCATTCCGGAGTGGTGCAGCCACACGATGCAATGACGCGGGTAACGACCAGCGGAGCATCGCCCGCGTTTTTGATGGTGAACACCACGGATACTTTTCCTTCGTCTTCCTCTATCTGTCCGAAGTCATAAGAAGTCTCGTCGGCAGAAATGACGGCTCCGCCGTCTGCCGATGCCAT
>CAVIFD010000067.1:419-7601 GCA_963641545.1 bacterium
TTGGGCAAAAGGGCTAGCCCATTCGGGTAAAAGGGCTAGCCCTGATGTAATCAAAAAAGTTTTACCGGACAGCAATAATCCGCCGTCAGTTGCCCGCAGAGACCTGCGTCCCTTCGGTGTGCGATACAAATTCGGGCGCATACAGGCACTGTATGGTGCTTATCCCTCCGGCAAACGAACCGCTGCGAGCAACATACACGGGATATTCAATCACGAATGTGCCTTTCGGCAGACGGCTGAAGAAGAAGTTTTCGGAGACATCCGTCGGCGACTGATAATACACCACTCCGTCGCGCCACTTTGTTCCCGATATCTGTTCCGCCGGCTCGAAGCAACCTGCCCGCAGGTCTTTCAAACATACATAATCCATTTCCCTGTCGGTGCGTACCGTGAGGCGGACAATCACCTTGTCGCCCACACGAAGCCGTCCGCCGTCCGCCGGTGTAATCACCTGCCCGTTTTCGACGAACAGCTTCTTCTCCACGCTCAGCACGCCTTTTTGCTTCTGCACCTCACTGATGTTTTCAAAATACTGTTCGTAGACGGCACCCCATGCAGGTGCGTTTCCTTCCTTGCGGACAGTGACAACGTCGTTACCGGGGGAAAGCTCACTCTTGTCTATCGTGACTTTCAGATAACCTGTCGCGGCATCTCCCTCGGCAGTGCTATATGTATTGCTGCCCCAAGAAGCCGTACAACGGTTGTCCTCGCCTATCCAATCGCTTCCGCTCAGCGTCAAAGCATGGATTGCATTCAACGTTGCAGGGGTCGATTCCCGGTGTTGTGTGCGTTTCCTGCTGAGCAGCCATTGCTTCATGCGATCTGTCTCCCCTGTGTCCGGAGAAAGGACGTTGAACACCTTCATCAGCAGACAATGCGTCTCGATGGGAGAAGACAGATAATCACCCTCCGCCCTGCGGTTGTTTGCCCAATACATACCCTGCTCTGTCGTGACCTTGGCTCTCTTGCGCAGCCATGACAGTATGCTGCGTGCAACGTCTTTCTTTCCGCCGCGATACATGAGGAGGGCTGTTTCGCCTTTCCCACGAAGCGACTGCTCGCGCCAGGTCTTTTCCGCCCTCGACGTGTAGAAACGGATGGCATCCCGGGCTTCTTTTGACTCCGGAACGTCGCTATACGAACTGCGGACAAACAGATACTCTATTTGTGTGGCGTTCGGCACGGCATTTCGCCACGCCTTGTCGGTCTTTTGCAGATGTTCGTAGTCCGTCTGTATCAGTTTGTCGAGATAGCTCAACGCCTTCGCTTGCATTTCCTTCTCGTCCTCGCCATATTCCACGGCGTTCATATCACTCAGCTCCGACATGCCTTTAAGGACAAACAGTGTCAGCTGTCGGCTTGCAGGAAATCCCTTGAACCAGCTCCAGCCGCCTTCTTCCGTCTGTAACTCGCGTATCTGTTGCAAGGCTGCCGCGCACAGGCTCTCGGCACGGTTTGCATCCAAAAGGAGCGAGAGACGCATCTTCTGCTCCGTTTCTCCCTTGGCATCCAACACCCACGGAGTCTCTTCAAGAAGGATATTTTTCAATTCTTGGTTCTTCTCCAAGTTGGAATACAGCGTAGATGTTGCTTTGCCTTCGGCTTCCCATCGGCGGATTACCTGTTGTATCCGAGGATTGGAAGCTATGATATGTCTTGCCAGCGCATTGCCGTAGTATGAGGCAAACCACGAAACGACATCATCGGATGTAGGCTGCGTCAGCACGGGCAAAGCCTGCACGGCATACCAGACAGGGTTGGCAGTCAGCTCCAGCGTCGCCCGATACGGCTGCCTGCTGCCGGCAGGACTGAAACCGGACAAGCGGATATGCTGTTGCAGAGTGTCTGCCAAGTATATCGGCGTGCTTTCTGTTATAAGTATCCGATTGGAAAGTACCGGTATGAGATGTTGCTCTCCGTCACCGGCAGAACCTACATCGGCAACAATGCGACACCCGATGACGCCTGTCACGTTCGGAGTACGCAACGTCCACATGACGGTTGCCGAGCTGTCGGCTTCCAAGGCAAACGTCTTGGCAGGTATATCTGTCAGTGTCTGACCTGTGGCCACATCGAACAGCTCGAGGCGAACCTCTCCGGAGACAGACATCTCGGAGCTGTTTGTCACATCTGTGCTTACCGACACTTCATCACCTTCGCGCATGAAGCGTGGAAGATGCGGCGTGACCATAAGCGGCTTATTGCTGATTATCTCCTCAGTCAGACTTCCCCATTTCATGTCTGCGGTATGAGCAAATGCCCTGAATTTCCATGTTGTGTTGCTCTCCGGAAGAGTGAACCGGACTGCAACGTCTCCTTTTTCGTCTGTCGACAGCATGGGATAGAAGAAGGCTGTCTCGCTGAAGTTTTCGCGCAACACGTTTTCCGAGGGTGTATCGTTCGAGATGTGACTGTCTGCTTCCGCCATGGATGCCATCATCATAGGCGAGGCAGACGACTTGAGCATGATGCCACGCCCATAGCTCATCGCCCCGCCGTCTAACGCACCCTGCCAGTCAAGACGGTTGTAACGATACTCGGGAACAACCGAAAGGTGTGGCTCGAGGTAGTCGATGGACGAACGGCTGCCCATCCCTGCACCTGCGGTAAAAGACGGTGCGTTCAGATATACCAACCGCTGCGGATTGAAACGCCACTCATGTGCACCGTCGGGCAATATCCTGTCTAACGAAGCGTCGTACATGCTTGCCAACACCTCCGCATCCACTGCCATAGAGTCGGCATCATGTACATGGAGAGTCCACGTCTCACGGCTACCCGGCAGCAGACGGTCGCGGAAAGTTGTCGGGCAGACACTCAGCTTCCTGTCCGGTTGCCGACGCTTGATTTCCACCTGTGCCTTATGGAGCTTCCCGTTCTTGATAAATGAAAACATCACCACAACGCCATCCCCGTAACTCTCCTTGAAAGGAACACTGAAAGATCGGTTCTCACCACTCATCACAACGCTTTGGCGCGAGATACATTCCCCGCCACTGAACAGTTCGTAAAGCACATACGCATCTTTGTCGGATGTCCCAAACAACACATTGGCTTCCTCGCCCACAAAGCATTCCGTCTCTTCTCTTGGCAGCCATATATGTGTCTTTATCGGCGGCTTGCTGTCGCGCAGACTGTAGAGGATGAAGTTCTGCGCAGCGGAAGCAGGGCGTCCTTTCGAGTCGGAGGCATTCAGCGTAATGCGGTAACGGCCCGACGGCAGCTTGCGTAACACGGACCTATCAATCGCCTTGCCCGAAGTAAAGCTACCGGAAGCCACCTGCTTGTCCGCCTCGTAGCTACACACCTTTGTTTCATCGTCGATAGATGTCTCTTTGTCTTTCAGCCGATGGATTGTATAGCTGCCGATGGTAGAGAGCTGTTCGCCGCCAAGTGTCCGTACAGAGATGGTCGCATGGGCAGAGTCGCGTTCCATACGCTCCGGAATATCTGTAATCAGCACGATACTGCTTTCTCCTATGGTTACGACGGAGGTTGCCTCCTGCGTCTCGCCGCCTTGGCCTGTCAGCATGGCTGATATGCGGTACGACCTGTAAGCATCGTCATCACTTTCCGGTTTCTCCGGAGTGAAACCGAAAGCGAACATCCCGTCGCCACCAACCACTGTCTTCCCTTCTGCCACCTCTTCATACACATTTCCTCCATGGCGATAACCTCGAAACGGCAGGGGCTGACGGATGATGCGGTACGTCACCTCTCCCCCTTGCAGCGGAACATCGGAGAATGTTGCCGCCTTTCCCCGTATGATTGCCGTGTCGCCGAAAGACACTTCTCCCTCAACGGGCAGAAGATCCACACGGAATGTCGGGCGTTTGTATTCTTCCACACGTATGCGGGCTGTGGCATTCTCCGAAGAGAGGGTAAACACTCCTCCGAGAGTGGTCTGCGGCAAGGTGAATTCTCCGTTGAAAGAGCCGAACCGATTGGCACGGAACGACTGCGACGACACCTCTTTCCCTGCGGCATCGCGCAACGTCACCTTAAACGTCTCACCCTCCATCGCACAGGTAAGATCTGCCTTACGGATATACGCGATACCCTTGAAACAAACAGTCTGCCCGGGGCGATAAAGCCCGCGGTCGGTAAACAACGCAACCTGCGGACGTTCCGTAGGCTCTGCCACTCGTCGGCTGCCGGAATAAACCTGCGTCAGCATAATTTGTTCATCTCCGCTACGCCCAACCGAGTAAGCTGACCTGTTATCCTCGTGCGAAAAGGTGGCAATACCATATTTGTCTGTTCCCGCCGTTCCTGCGAGCTGCATCTTATCGCGCGTGCCGAAATAGTATGTGACAGTGGCATCCGTAGCAGGCTTGCCGCTGAGATAGTCGGCAACCAACACCTCAGTGCCTCCGCCCGACACAGCCCGCGAGACGGCAGCAAGACGGCTGACTTGAAACATTCCGCTGACCGATACATCGCAGGAGGGGGAGGACACAGTGTATTCATACAGTCCCATATCATCCGTCGGTATCAAAAGCGTAGTGTCGACAGTGGTGTAACTGTTCGGGGCACTCAACTGACACTCCACTTCTCTCGCCAAAGCACCTCGCGTGCCGGATGTGTTTCCTTCATTATTATAATAGGAGAGAGTCTCCGCCGATGTCTTCTTGCTATGGTAGATACGAACAGTGGCTCGCGGAATGTTACGATAGCTCAGTTTGATGCCAAGCATCTCCCCCGGATAGACAGTGCGGGGGGCACTTACCTGTAGTGTGGGGCTCTGCATTTCTTCCAGTCTGTTTCGTAGAAGTCCTATCCGCCCGTAGCGAGGGAAACGGGCAATCGTCTCTCGGCATATCTCATACTCGGCAGCTCTCACACTGTCGGCATCAGCAGATGATCCGTACTGCCCGGCTTCCAGCTTTGCTTCCACAATCTCCACCGAATAGTCCTTGTCGGCATATATGGCAAGCAGACTGTCGAGCGATGCGGCATATATCTCTTTCGCCTTCACCGTGCGGCAGGGCATATGTAGAAATCGCAGGTAATCCAATGTGGCAAGCACGGCCGCCTTTTTGTCCTCCCGCGTGTTCAGATATGCAATGAGCCGGTTGTACACCTCCGCAGAAGGAACGATGTCTAATGCACGGAAAGCAAGGAACTCATATAAAGTAGGACGAAGGGCAGGCGAGTCGTCGCCCGTCTCCATGATTGCCCTAAACTTATCCGCGGGTGTATCCTTTAGCAGGCGGTCCGGTCGGAGCGAAGCCATCAGCTCTTCCCTTATCTTACGGGTGAATATGCCGGAGGTCCACTCGCGTATGTCTTCCGGAGTGTAGCCCACGATGTCGCTGCGGCGGTCTATCTTTCGTCTGTTCGTTGTATAATAATGGTGATACATCTCTGCCGTCATCGAGTGGAGCACGGCGGCAGAAGCAGTGTCGCCACACTCACCGGCATATCTTTCCACCTCACTGATAAGCTCGGGAAAATCGTCTTCATCCACTTCCATCCGTTCTTTCATTCCACTGATAAGGGCCTTTATCAGCTTCGGCGTATCCCCGTGCCGGATGGCTTCGGCGGCAGCGCCGTCATGTGTCTCGGCGGTTGCCGACAGAAGAACGGTTGCCGACAGAAGGCATAGCATCACCATGGATGCAACAATAGCTTTTGTCTTCATAATGGGAAAGGGGTTTATCTTCTTCGTTGGTAAGTAAGGAACGTAAACGGATAGGCATGTCTGTCGTCTGAGGGAAACTCCTGCCGTTCCCTCTCTTCCCATTCGTCGGGGTTCACCTCGGGGAAGAAAGCGTCGGCATCTTCAGCCACGGCATGTACACGGGTGAGATACATCTTGTCTGCAATATCCATCGCCTCGCGGTAGATTGTCGCACCACCTATGATGAACACCTCGCCTTCATCCTTTTCGCAAGCTCTGAGAGCCTCATCCATCGAACCGCAGACTATGCAACCGGGGAACGCGTCTGCTTCTTGGGAGGAGGTTAGTACAACGTTTTTCCTGTCCCGCAACGCTCCCTTTGGCAGCGATTCGAAGGTGCGTCGACCCATGACGACGGTATGACCTGTGGTAAGTGTCTTGAATCGCTTCATGTCTGTAGGCAGATGCCATAGCAAGCGGTTCTCTCTGCCAATGGCGCCATTCTCTGCAACTGCGGCAATGATTGAAATCGTACTCATAAGAAAAAATGTCTATACTGCCACCTCGCCCTTGATGTGCGGATGCGGATCGTAGCCCGTAAGATGGAAGTCTTCATACTTGAAATCGAAGATGCTCCGCACCTCCGGATTGATCTCCATCCGAGGGAGCGGGCGCGGCTCGCGGGTGAGCTGCAACTTCACCTGCTCGATATGGTTGCTGTAGATATGTGCATCGCCGAGGGTATGGATGAAGTCGCCGGCTTTCAAGCCTGTCACCTGCGCCATCATCTGCAGCAAGAGGGCATAGGAGGCAATGTTGAAAGGCACACCGAGGAAGATGTCGGCACTGCGCTGATACATCTGCAGGCTCAGCTTTCCGTCTGCCACATAAAACTGGAAGAACGCATGACAGGGCGGGAGGTTCATGTTCCCAAGGTCGCCCACGTTCCATGCACTGACAATGATACGGCGCGAGTCGGGATTGTGACGGATCATGTCGACAGCCTCGCTGATTTGGTCTATGCTGCCGCCTTTATAGTCGGGCCACGACCGCCACTGATAGCCGTAGATATGCCCGAGGTTTCCGTCTTCGTCTGCCCATTCGTTCCATATACGCACGCCGTGCTCCTGCAGATAGCGTGCGTTCGTGTCGCCCTGAAGGAACCACAGCAGTTCGTATATGATGGATTTGAGATGCAGCTTCTTCGTTGTAAGCAGCGGGAAACCGTCTGCCATGTGGAAACGCATCTGATGTCCGAAGACACTGAGCGTGCCCGTCCCTGTGCGGTCGTCTTTCCTTACTCCTTCGGTCAACACACGGTCGAGCAGTTCCAAGTATTGTTTCATTTTCGTCTCTTTTTTGTGGATGGCAAAAATATGAAAGGCTTTTATCTTACACAAATATCCGGAAAAGGTCAGCCCTTTTCTGAAAAAGAGGGGTAGAAGCTGTGTCGAGATAGGCGCGGCATCGACTCGCACCACCGCAAAATGGCTTTATCATTTGTCAAAGCGACTTCGTACCCTTGCAAAATGCCTTTGTCAATCGACAAAGCGACTTCG
>CAVIFD010000068.1:0-5102 GCA_963641545.1 bacterium
TCTACAATCTGACAAAAATGTCAGTTTTGGTGTTATTGCAACTCTACAAAGACAGTAAAAAGTACTTTTCGGTCTCATTGCAAGTCTACAAAGACACCAAAAAGTGCATTTCGGTCTCATTGCAACTCTGCAAAGACATTAGAAACTCCGTTTTGGTCACAGAAATTGGTTGCGCTGATATCACGCAGTGCGTTTCGGGCTCTTTGCGACGGCGCAAAAAAAGGCTGCACCGGATTTTTGACATCCGATGCAGCCGCTGAGATAGTAAACCGCTGCGCTATGATGATGGCGCAGACGGAATATTTAGTTTGATGTAGTTATCTGATAGTTTATCACCTTCGACGTTGCCCATGTTGCCTGCGTTGTGTCCGCATTGAATTCCTTTATGTAGTTGAACCGGAAGTTCACGACCTCTTTGCCTTTTGCTTTTTCCGCTGCGGAGGCGTAAGCGAAGAAGTCGTCCATGCGAAATGCGTTGTTGAACGCCACGTTGCCCGTCGTGCTCTTGCCATCTGCCGTCTTTTGCACGCGGAGGAACAGGTTGTAGACATTCTGACCGTCCACGGTCTCCGTTTCGCCGCTGCGGTCGTACGACAGCGTCATGCCGACGGTCTGGTCCGACGCAGAGTTAGGATGCGCGGACTGCACGAAAAGCATTCCCTGGATGTAGCCGATAACCCCGACCTCTATGGCAGACATTTCCTTCGGTTTGTAGACCGACGTGTCCTCCACGGAATACAATACGGTGCCTTTGTCGATCTTCTCGTATGTCAGATCCGACGCGGTCCAGTATTCGCCTGCAGATTGGTTGGCTGCGTCGCCCTGGTTGATCTTGCGGTAACAGGTAATGCAGTCGCCGTCCGTGAGTGCCTCCAGATTGACGTGATACACTGTCATGCCGGTGAGCTCGTAGAGCAGATTTTTATACGACGTTGTAGAGTATTTCACCACGCCGTATGTCACGCCCGACACTTCGTTGTTGCCACCGCCCAAACAAGATGTGAGCATAAACGCAGCCACTGCTGCCGCTCCTAAAAACTTAAGTCTCTTCATTTCTCTTATTCTGTTTTTGTTGTTAGTAGTTCTTTGTCACAGGTTTCAGAAACCAAAACGGAAGCCGGCTTGAAGGCTCACGTTGAACGGCTTCTCGGAACGTACCGTCTCGAGTGCGCTCCCGTTGTCGAAGTAATAATCCGCCCCAACTTCGGCATAGAGACTGACGAAGCGGATAAGCGGATAGCTCACGCCGGCACGGGCATTCACAGACCACAGCCACCTCTTCATGCGGATGTGTTCGGATTCCCGCTCGTACAGTTCGTTGTACATATATTTGTCTGTTGTCAGCTTGCCGGCGACATTAACTTCGGTTGCCGCGCCTGCCGATGCATACACATTGAAGCGTTTCCACTCGGCAATCTTATAAGAGAGCGACAGCGGGATACCTACGAAGTGCAGCTTCTGATGTGTTTCGTTGTGATACGTGTCTGCCGTCTCCCACGAGGACGAGAGATACGAGTAGCTCAGACCCGAAACCAGAGAAAACCGACCGTTCAACGCGTAGCTGACAGACATCCCGACGGAGAGGGGAGTCTTATGTTTGACGTTCGTCTTCGGCGAAGCACTTTCGAAGCCCGCCGAGTTGAGGAACATAAGCTCGCGGTCTGCCATCGGAGTGTTCTTCAGCGCGTAGGTGTTCAGCGTGCTGCTTGTCCCGGTCGAAACACTTCCGCCTCCCATCCCGAAGCCCCATCTGCGGGCTTTCTGCTTCGTCTCGCCGCCCTTCGCCGGAGCTGCGCCGTCTGCCCGACTGCGCCCCGCGCCATCAAAACCCTCCTCCGGACGAGAGCTCGCGTCATCATCCTTCGTCTCAACCTCTGCGGTCTCGTCCGGAGTTGTCGCTTCTTCTTCAAGCGCCTTCCCATCATCAACTGAAGAAACGACATTGAGGGGAGCATCGGCAGGGCGGACTGCCTGCTCATGGGTTCGATGTTCAGACGGTGTTTGCCGCACCTCGGCTATCAGCTCGACGGGTGCAACCTCGGCTGCGGAGCCGTGCTGCGCCGCAGCGGGGCGTTGCTCCGCCTGCTTTGCAACAAGGGGTTGCTCCGCCCGGGGTCTCAGCAGATACATGCTGCCGCCGGCAATCACCAGCGCGATGGCAGCTGCCGCCGCCGCGTAGAGCAATCTGCGACGCAGCGTCACAGTCCGCCCCGCCTGCAAGCGGCTCTCTATCGCCGCCCAGTCGCCCGCCTCGGTCTCAGCCTCGAAATCGTACAGCTTCGAGCGAAACAAATCGTCTATTTCATCTCTTTCTTTATTCATCTTCATCTTTTCCATTAACCCAAAGCGTTAATCATCTTCCTCAATGTCTCTTTGGCGCGTGAATATTGCGAACGCGACGTGCCTTCCGTTATGTGAAGCATGTCGGCAATCTCCTTATGCGAGTATCCTTCTATCGCGAACAGGTTGAACACCGTGCGAAAGCCCGTCGGCAGCTTCCCGACCAATGCCATCAGCTCTTTTGCAGATATTTCCGAGATCGCCGAGCCGCCCGTCTGCACAAGCTCTGCAGTGTTGTCCAGTCCCGTTGCCTCGCGCAACACGTCGCTCCGCCGCAGATACTCCAATGCACCGTTTACAAAGATCTTTCGCATCCATCCTTCAAACGAGCCCAAGCCCGAGTAGGCGTCGATGCGGGTGAAAACTTTCACAAACCCGTCTTGCAGCAGATCACGGGCAGTCTCCCTGTCGTTCACGTAACGAAGACAGACCCCCATCATCTTGCGGGAATACTTCTCGTAAAGCTCCTTCTGAGCCAATCTGTCTCCCCTTCTACAACCATCTATCAGCTGCAATTCGTCCATTACGACAATGATGATGTTACTTCCCTGCGAGATGTTGCACGCGCAGATTCTTTTATCGGAAAAACCCTCGCGATGTCCCCGAGCTATTTCTTTGCGCCGGCGGGGCAGCCTGCGCCGTTGTCCACCGCGACGGCATCCATGCCAATCTTTTCGAAGGCGGATGCCAGCTTCGTCTTCGAGGTCTTGTCCGTCTTGTAGGTCACCTCCACCGTGCGCGTCTTCAGATCGCACTTCATGTCGGTCACGCCCTTCTCGAAAGCGATGTTCTTCTCCACCTTCTTCTGGCAGTTTGCACACTTCATTCCCTCCACGTAGAACGTGACGGTCTCTTTCTTCTTCTTCTCATCCTGCGCGTATGCGGAAGAAACCGCAAGCACGGCGCAGACTAATGCCATTACAATCTGTTTCATGTAAATATCAATTTGTTGTTGGTTGAAATCGTTTCTCAGTCGCGGCTGATGTTGAACCGCAAGCCGGCGTATATCTTGCGTCCGTGCACAGGTCCCCACACCATCGAAGCGTCGAAGCTGTCGCCCCGCGGGTTCTCGGCATCAATGACGGGGTGGGGCTGCTTGTAGCCAAGCAGGTTCTCCGCGCCGACGTAGACAGACCAGCGGCGGAAAAACTTCGTCACCTGTGCATTCACTATGGTGTATGCTCCGAACGTCGGTTTCCAGAGCGGGACCAACGCATCCGGCGTCGGCATTCTGCCTCCTCCGTTGAACTGCCCCGTGAGGTCGAACTGCCATTTCTTCAGCGGCGTCTGATAGGATGCCGTCAGCAGTCCTTTGTAGTCGCTCACCAGAGGCTTCTTCATCCGTCGCGTCACTCCCGCCGCGTCGCGGTAGTCTGTCTTCGCATCCGTGTAGCGGTATGCAGCCGTCAGCGTGAACCCTCGGAAGAAAGGATAGGATGCCTCTGCCTGGAAGCTGCTTGAATACGACCGTCCGTCGAGGTTGTAGAAGCTCACGGCGTGAGGGTCGCTGTCCATGTCGATGACCACCTGTTTCCTAAAGTCCGTGTAATACCACTCGCCGCCTATCGTCAGCTCTTTCCCGAAGAGCGGAACGTAGAGCGAGAGGTTGATGCCCGTGTTCCATGCCTCCTCGTGATCAAGGTTGTCGGCAATGTTCATCTTTCGGCTGCTCGAGAGAAGGAAATTGTTTTCCGCAAGCACATTCGCCGTGCGAAACCCCTTTCCGGCAGATGCGCGCAGATGAAGCCACTCGAACGGGTTGTATTTGATATGCACGCGGGGCGTGACGAAGAAGTCGTAGAGCGTGCTGTAGTCCGCACGTATGCCGGCGAGCACTATCAGACGGTCGCTGAGGTTGTATGTGTACTGCACGTATGCCCCCGCGACCGTCTCCTTACGGTCGAAGGCACGGCGCACACCCTCCTGCGAGAGGTTCTCGTCGAAGCCGTCGTAGTTCATGCTGAGCCCCGTGCTGAGGCTGTGCGCCGGAGAAAACTCTTTCTCGTAGAGCAGAGTTGCGTAGACGTTGTTTTGATACACGTTGTACGGCGTGCGGTCGTACATGGATTTCTGCTCGTGATACGAGCCCGAGAGTATCAATGCCACACTCTCGTTTTTCTCCCTGTTGATGATATAAGCCTGCTTGGTGAACAGCTCCGCGCGGTTTGTGTTCAGACGGACTGTGTACGGGTCCGAGAACGTGTGGTGCCGCGTTGCCTGTCCTCCGGTGCGATCTTCGTGCAGGTAGCGCACGCCGTACTGGGCAATGTAGTTGTCAAGCTTATGATACCAGCGGTTCATCAGGTTGACCTGCTCGCGCAGCGGGGTGTCGAGAAATCCGTCGTCGTTGCCGTCGTGCTGCTTCTTGTCGTTGGAGTAGTGCACCAACAAGCCTGTCGACACCTTGTCGTTGACAAGCCACGACGCGTCGGCATTCCCTTCGTAACGCCCCGCATCACTGCCGAACAGGTTTGCCGAGAAGATATCCGCCGTCTGCGGCTTCTTGTATTCCACGTTTATCTGACCTGCCAATGCCTCGTAGCCGTTCTTCACCGACGATGTCCCTTTCGACACCTGTATGCTCTCCATCCACGGTCCGGGCACATAGTCAAGCCCGTACATCGATGCCGCGCCACGGAAGTTCGGATAGTTCTCCGTCAGCATCTGAACGTATGTGCCTGCCAGTCCCAGCAGTTTGATCTGCTTCGCTCCGGTTGCCGCATCCGCATAGGAGACATCGACAGACGGGTTTGTCTCGAAGC
>CAVIFD010000068.1:5112-7514 GCA_963641545.1 bacterium
GCCAGGTTGCAGCAGGCGGCACGGAAGAGCTCTTCGCTCGTTATCTTCTGCGTCTGCAGCACGCTCGTTCGCGACGAGATGGTTCCCATCTTCCTCCTGCTGACCACAACCTCGTCGAGCGCGACCTCTCCCTTCATTGTCACCTCCAACGCTTTGTCGGCATCCGTCACCGTGAGCGCGACGGTCTCGTAGCCGATGAAACTGATCACAAGCACGTTTGTCGTCTCTGTCGTTTCCAGTGCGAAAGCTCCTTCCCGGTCGGTGGTTGTCCCACGCATGGTTCCTTCCCAGTAGACGTTGGCTCCCGCAATGGGCTGACCTGCGTCGTCGGACACCCGCCCTTTCACGTCTTTCGCCCGGGCACTGACGGCGAGGAGCAGCAGCAGAATGATATATGTATGTTTCAGCATGATGTATGACTGCAAATGTTATTTACGAAATCGTGACAGGTAGTAGTATGTCGCCGGCGAAGGCACGCCCTCGATATGGTAGCGGGTGGATGCCGAGACACTGAAGCTGTAGCCGCGTTCTTCGTTTGCCTTCACGGGAAGATAAAGCACCGTGTCTCTCACCCCCGTTGCAAGCATGGACCGTGCAATCGCTGTGTCTATCGTGTCGCTCAGCGAATAGTAGACCGTATAGGTAAGGTCTTCCTTCTCTTCTGCCGGCTTTTGCCACGACAGCCGCAGCTCGTCACCTTCGCGCTCCACACATATCTCGCGGGGAGAAGCCGGCACGCGGTCGCTCAGCCAGGTGAGCGGCAGCAGCTGTGCAGGATACTTATAATAGTTGTCGCGCAGCTCGTCGTAAAGTCCCTTCGTATTGTCCAGCACGTTCGCCGTGCGGAAGAAGGTTGTGCCTGCACATCCGAAGTAACGGCTGTAGTCTATCTGGTCTGTGATGTCGTTGACGCTCCAGTCCGCTTCCGAGCGGTTCATCCTGTATGCTCCCAACCCTGGGACGACAAGCCGCCCGCCGGAGCCTTCCACCCAGTTGTCCACAAACGGAAAGAAGTTGTCGTACAGATAATACATCATCGGCACAATCATATCCTGCTTGCCTTGTTGCATCCATGCCTTCGGGTCTTGAAACACACTCTCGTATGCCGTCCACCCTGCATTGGGCACCCGCTCTATGCGGCTGTACCTGCCGAGAGGCGAACTGCCGACCTGCACCCAGGGCTTCAACTCCTTTATCATGTCGTACGCACGGCAGACAATCCTGTTGATGTTCCCGCGCCGCCAGTCGGAGAGGTTCGCCGCTTTCCCGTACTTGCGGTGTGTCGCCTTGTCGGGGAACGTCTTTGCCTGCTCGGGGTAGCGCACATAGTCGAACTGTATGCCGTCGATGTCGTAGCCCGTGACTATCTCTCTCACCAGCGACAGTATGTAGTCTGCCGTCCCGGGCTCCCCCGGGTCGAGATACCACTCTCCGCCGTGCCGTTTGCACAGCTTGGGATGGCGTTTCACGACGGAGAGCCTGCCTTGTTCCTTCACCGTCTTGTCCGAGCCGACGGGGAAGGTGACAAACCACGCATGACATTCCATTCCGCGCCTGTGACATTCCTCCACGGCAAAAGCCAGCGGGTCATATCCGGGCATCGTGCCGTATCTTCCCGAGAACGTCTTCGAGGCAGGCTCCACGGCGGAACGGTAGATGACATCGCCCCGCAGGCGTACCTGAAGAAAGACGGTGTTGAAGTTGGCGTCGTGAAGTCTGTCGAGTATGCTGCGCAGCTCCTGTTGCTGAGCTTTCCTGCCTGCTTCGGTTGTTGCCGGCGTGCGGGGCCAGTCAAGCCCGTATATCGTCGTAAGCCACACGGCGCGTATCTCGTGCTTTGGCGGCTCCACGGCACAGGCAATGCCTGCAGAAAGCAAAAGCACCATGCACAACCTTGCGACTCTTCTCATCACACGCATCTTTGATTTCTATTTCCCCATCTCCGACAGATAACGCTCGGCTTCGATGGCAGCCTTGCAGCCGCTGCCGGCGGCTGTTATTGCCTGACGGTAGTGCGGATCTGCCACGTCGCCCGCAGCAAACACCCCCGGCACCTTCGTGCGAGGTGTGCCGTCGATGGTACGGATATAACCCACCTCGTCCGTCTCCAGCCACGGACGGAAGATGTCGGAGTTCGGCTTATGCCCTATGGCAAGGAAGAAGCCGTCGATGGCAATGTCTGCCTTCTCCTCGTCTGCCTCACCCATTCGGCGAACGAGATGTGCACCTTCCACTCCGTTTTCGCCAAACAGCCCGACGGTGTTGTGCTCAAGCAGCACGGTGATATTCTCCGTGTCGAACACACGCCTTTGCATCACCTTCGATGCCCGCAGGTAAGGTTTGCGCACAATCAGATAAACCTGCCGCGCCAAGCCTGCCAAGTAAAGGGCTTCTTCGCAAGC
>CAVIFD010000069.1:0-7504 GCA_963641545.1 bacterium
CACCTAAGCCGTGGCGGATAAGAAAATACCCGATGATTTATCCACCTAAGCCGTGGCGGATAAGAAAGTACCCGATGATTTATCCGATTTCCCCGTAGCGGATAAAATCGCAGGGTGTGTTTATTCCTCTGTCAGTTCGATTTCTTCCTCTTCGCTCCACTCTGCTCCGTTCCCGATGCTTATGCTGAAGGTATTCTCCGCTTCATTTGGTCCGGGAGGCGTGTAAAGTGTGCCGGTGTATCGGATCACCTTGTTGGAGATGGGGCTGATGTTGCCGACGGTCCACGAACGCAACACCTCTTCGTTCGCGTCGACAGAAGAGATGACGGCAGAGAGCTTCGTGTCGGTGGAAGGCATGAAGGTCAGGAATGAATGGGTCTTGCCTGTTTCGCCCGTGTCTGTGTCCACGAAATTGTAGGAAAACGTCTTTTCGTTAGTCGAGGCAATGCCTTCGCCGGATAGTATGCCGAGCTTGGAGGCATGGTTTGTCACAGAGATGTCGAACCTCTTGACGTCTTCGGGCACGGCATCGGAGGCGCGAAACTCAATCCGGCAGACGATCCTCTCCATGGTGATGTCGCGGCTTATGTCTTCGTCGTCTTTCCCAATCGCGAAGCTCGCAGTATCGTAGAAAGTGTCGGTCACCTCCTCGAACGAGAAGATATTGTCCGCAAACGTCACCTCCTCGGCTTGGTGAGCAAGGAAGCACGCCTTGTAACTGCCTTCGGGAAGTGTGTCGTAAACAATACCGAAATCTTCGGCATCGATTCGGTATGTGCGGTGTTTGACAGGAATGGATGTGTCGTCGCCGCCGCTGTCGTACACTATGTATTCGATAACGGAGCAGAGGTCGCTAAGCTCCGGCTCTGCCACGGTAGGCTCTGCCACGTCTGTCTCGGGCATACTGCGAGTGGAGGAAAACGGGAGAATTTCCTTGCTGAGTTGAACACTGAACTGTACGGGATACAACCGCTTTGCGGGTTCGATTCGTTCCGGATCCGAATCGCTACATGCTGCCAAAAGTGACAGGCAGGCTGCTGCATAAAGAACATTTTGCTTCATAGAAAAGGTATTACTCGTTATGAAATCTGCGCAAAGGAAAGTCTTATTTCGGTAATTATAAAATATTAAGGCAGGAATTTGCCTACGGTACGTAAAACTCCTTTTACATTTGTGGGAAACAAATTAAGAGTAACTACCTTAAAAAATCAGAGAAACATGGCACGTCCTGTAACATTATGTACCCTTCAGTGGGGTGATCTGCCTCTCGAGGCAGTGTGTGAGAAAGCAAAAGAGTTCGGATACGACGGATTGGAGTTAGGTATCCCTAACCATCTTGATGTAAGCCGCACGGATCAGGCTTATTACGATGGCATCAAAGCATTGCTTGCGAAGTATGATCTGAAGCTCTATTGCATATCCGTTCATTTGATCAGTCAGGCGATATGCGACAATGTAGACAAGCGTCATAAGGCGATGTTGCCCGCTTCGGTTTGGGGCGACGGCGACGTGGAAGGTGTACGCCGTCGTGCAGCGGAATACACCGTGCGTGCTGCCCATGCAGCCAAGGCATTGGGCATCGACACGGTTGCAGGGTTTACGGGCAGCAGCATCTGGCAGTGGTTCTATTCGTTCCCGCCGGTGACAGACGAGATGATAGAAGAGGGCTATGCCGATTTTGCCCGCCGTTTCATCCCTATCCTCGACGAGTATCAGAAGCTGGGCATCCGCTTCGCTTTGGAGGTGCACCCGACGGAGATTGCGTTCGACACGTATTCTGCCCGTAAGGCACTCGATGCTCTCAACGACCATCCTGCCTTCGGCTTCAACTACGACCCGAGTCATCTGGGCTATCAGGGTGTGGACTATGTAGGTTTCATCCGTCAGTTCTCCGACCGTATTTTCCATGTTCACATGAAGGATGTTTACTGGAGCGACGCTCCGAAGCCTATCGGTGTGTTTGGTGGTCATTCCACGTTTGGCGATGCACGCCGTTATTGGAACTTCCGCAGCCTTGGGCGCGGGCGGATATGTTTCGAGGAGATTATCCGTGCTTTGAATGATATAGCTTACGACGGTCCGCTGTCGGTAGAGTGGGAAGACAGCGCGATGGATCGCGAGCATGGAGCACGCGAATCGTGTGCTTTCGTCAAGAGAATGGACTTCCGACCTTCGACGCATGCCTTCGACGCATGTTTTGAGAAGTGACAATCGGTTTATCGTAAATGATTAACTTTGCGGCTCGTTGAAAACAAAAAGACAGAAATATGAAGAAGATTAGAGCCGCCATTGTCGGATATGGCAATATTGGACGGTATGTGTTGGAAGCCCTTGAGGCAGCTCCCGACTTTGAAGTAGCCGGTGTTGTTCGTCGTAATCCTAATGACGTTCCGCGAGAGCTTGAGGCGTATACCGTAACAGACAGTATAAAAAAACTGAGTGACGTAGGCGTAGCCGTTTTGGCTACGCCTACGCGTCGTGTTGAGGCGTTTGCGAAAGAAATTCTTTCGATGGGCATCAACACTGTCGACAGCTTCGATATTCATGGCGGCATCGTCGACTTGCGCCGCAGTCTGGATGCCGTGGCAAAGGCACACGGAGCAGTGTCTGTCATCTCTGCCGGATGGGATCCGGGGAGCGACTCCGTGGTTCGTGCACTCCTGGAGGCGATGGTGCCGAAAGGCATTACTTACACAAACTTCGGTCCGGGCATGAGCATGGGGCATACCGTTGCCGTAAAAGCCATCGAAGGCGTGAAGGCAGCCTTGTCGATGACCATCCCGTTGGGCACGGGTGTTCATCGCCGCATGGTGTATATCGAGGTGGAGAGCGGCTACGACTTTAATCAGGTGGCTGCGGCCATCAAGGCTGACGATTATTTTGCGCACGACGAGACGCATGTCATTGAGGTGGAGAGTGTAGACCGTCTGCTGGACATGGGGCATGGTGTAAATCTTGTGCGCAAAGGAGTATCGGGCAAGACGCAGAACCAGCTGATAGAATTCGACATGAAGATAAACAACCCCGCACTTACGGCGCAGATCCTGGTATCTGTTGCCCGCGCAAGCTTCAAGCAGCAGCCGGGTGCATACACGATGATTGAGCTTCCTGTGATCGATATGCTCTACGGCGAGAGGGAAGACCTGATCAGACGACTCGTTTAACTCCCGACGGTTATGCTTGATTTCATTACCTGGACGGCCGACCCTGCCATATTCACCATAGGCTCACGCGAGATACGTTGGTACGGGCTTGCTTTTGCCCTCGGTTTCTGGATTGGCTACATCATCGTAAGCCGGATGTGGAAAGACGAGAAGCTCCCGCCTGCGTGGATCGACTCGCTGCTTGTATATACGATGATAGGGACCGTGGTCGGTGCACGTCTCGGGCATTGCCTGTTCTACGACCCGGGGTATTATCTCGCAAATCCGGTGGAGATACTGAAGATTTGGGAAGGCGGGCTGGCAAGCCATGGCGGCACGTTGGGAATTATTGTTGCCATATATTTCTATTCGCGGCGCGTGTCGCACAGGAGCATGCTGTGGACGTTCGACAAATTGGTTGTCCCGACAGGGTTGGTGGCAGCCTTGATACGTCTTGGCAACCTGATGAATCACGAGATATACGGTCATCCCACCGATATGCCGTGGGGCTTCCGTTTCATAGAAAACCTGCATGCGTGGAAGAGAGGTGCAGAGCCGGTCTTCTCGCTGCCGAGCCACCCGACGCAGCTATACGAGGCATTGTGCTATCTGATCGCCTTCGGGATATGTATGTGGCTGTATTTCCGTAAAGAGGCATGGAAGAAGGAAGGTCTTATCTTCGGAGTCTTTATGATCATGGTGTTCGGGTCGCGCTTCTTCATCGAGCTCTTGAAAAACAATCAGGAGGCGTTCGAGGACAGTATGGTGCTCAACATGGGTCAGCTGCTCAGCATACCGTTTGTCGTGGCAGGCTGCTGGTTTGTTTGGCGGGCACTCACGCGGCGACAGGATGCCCATGGCGAGGAATTGAGAAAACAGATTTGAAAAAAGGAATATTATGAGACTTATTATTGAACCCGACTATGAGCAGCTCTCGAAATGGGCTGCCGGTTATGTGGCGGCGAAGATCAAGAACGCTGATCCGACGGCAGAGAAACCTTTTGTGTTGGGACTGCCCACAGGCTCGTCTCCGCTGGGGATGTATCGCAACCTGATTGAGCTGAACAAGCAGGGCGTTGTTTCCTTCCGCCATGTCATCACCTTTAATATGGATGAATATGTGGGGCTTCCGAAGGATCATCCCGAGAGCTATCATTCGTTTATGTGGAACAATTTCTTCAGCCATATCGACATCTGTCCGGAGAATGTGAATATCCTCAACGGTAATGCGCCCGACCTCGAAGCCGAGTGTGCGGACTATGAGGCACGGATGAAAGCTGCCGGAGGCGTAGACTTGTTCCTTGGCGGTATAGGTCCCGACGGTCATATTGCGTTCAACGAACCCGGCTCGTCGCTCTCTTCGCGTACCCGTGTGAAGACGCTGACAACAGACACTATCATTGCCAACTCGCGTTTCTTCGAAGGGGATGTGAACAAGGTGCCGAAGACGGCGGTGACGGTTGGTGTCGGCACGGTGTTGGACGCGAAGGAGGTGCTGATAATGGTGAACGGGCACAACAAGGCGCGTGCCTTGCAGCAGGCTGTCGAAGGAGCGGTCAGCCAGATGTGGACAATCACTGCCCTGCAGTTGCATCCGAAAGGAATCATCGTTGCCGACGAAGCCGCTTGTGCGGAAATGAAAGTAGGTACGTACAACTATTTCAAGGATATTGAAAAAGACAATCTTTGCCCTTGCAGCTTGCTGAAATAGGGGCAGAAGAACAGTGAAAACGAGAGGGGACTGTGCACGGGGTGATGCCTCTGCACGGTCTCCTTTTTTGTCGGTAGCCGTTGTGCGGGGATGTTGATTATTTGCGTACGTTTGCAGCCGATTTTGAAAAAAGGATAGGTGTTATGCAGAAAAATCTGGTGATAGTGGAGTCTCCTGCCAAGGCAAAAACCATCGAGAAATTCCTCGGAAAAGACTTCAAGGTGTTGTCGAGCTACGGTCACATCCGCGATTTGAAGACAAAGGAATTCAGCATAGATGTTGAGCACGATTATACTCCGCAGTACGTGGTTCCGGCAGACAAGAAGAAGCTGGTATCCGAATTGAAGAACGAAGCGAAGGCAGCCGAGCAGGTATGGCTCGCATCCGATGAAGACCGCGAAGGGGAAGCCATCTCGTGGCATCTATACGAGGTGCTGGGCTTGAAGCCGGAGAATACCAAGCGTATCGTTTTCCATGAAATCACCAAGAACGCCATTCTGCATGCCATCGAGTCGCCGCGTGGCATCGACATAAACCTTGTGAATGCGCAGCAGGCACGCCGCGTGTTGGATCGTATTGTGGGCTTCGAGCTTTCTCCCATCCTTTGGAAGAAGGTGAAGCCGGCGCTCTCTGCCGGACGTGTGCAGTCTGTGGCTGTCCGCCTGATTGTAGAGCGCGAGCGCGAGATCAACAGCTTCGTGTCCGAGTCGGCATACCGTGTGACCTCTGATTTCATCCTTCCCGACGGGACAACCCTTTTGAAAGCCGAGCTGAACAAGCGTCTGAAGGATAAGGCAGAGGTCGTGGCATTCCTTGAATCGTGCAAGGACGCTGCGTTCACCATTGAAGATATTGCGAAGAAGCCGGTGAAGAAGTCGCCCGCGCCTCCTTTCACCACCTCCACCCTTCAGCAGGAAGCTGCCCGCAAGCTGGGCTATTCCGTGTCGCAGACCATGAGGATTGCGCAGCATCTCTACGAATCGGGATTGATCACCTATATGCGTACCGACTCTGTAAACTTGAGCACTTTGGCTCTGAGCACAGCCAAGGCAACCATTGTGGAGACATACGGCGAGAATTATCATAAGCTGCGTCAGTATCATACGAAGACAAAGGGAGCGCAGGAGGCGCACGAAGCCATCCGCCCTACATATATAAATAATGCGGAGATCAGCGGTACGGCGCAAGAGAAGAAGCTATATGAGCTTATCCGCAGACGGACATTGGCATCGCAGATGGCAGATGCCGAGCTGGAACGTACAACCATCTCCGTCGCCATTGAGGGTAAGAAGGAGAAGTTTGTGGCAACGGGCGAGGTGATGGTATTCGACGGTTTCCTTCAGGTATATCACGAAAGCTGTGACGACGACAATGTGAGCGAGCAGGAGAACGGACTGTTGCCGCCGGTGAAGCTGCACGAGACGCTGACACCCTGCAGCATCGTGGCTACGGAGCGTTTCTCGCAGCGTCCGCCGCGCTACACCGAAGCAAGCCTTGTGCGCCGCATGGAAGAGCTGGGCATCGGTCGCCCGTCTACGTATGCACCGACGATACAGACAATACAGAACCGCGAGTATGTGGTGAAAGGTGACATGGAAGGGACGGAGCGCGAATATGATATCGTCACACTTTCGAAAGGCAGGATAAAGGAAGCCACAAAGAAGGAGAAGGTCGGCGCAGACCGTGGCAAGCTGATGCCTACGGACATCGGGATTGTGGTGAATGATTTCCTGATGGAATACTTTCCGGAAGTTATGGACTACAACTTCACGGCGAACGTGGAGAAGGAGTTCGATGCCGTGGCAGCGGGCGAGATGGTCTGGACAAAGGCAATAGACAAGTTCTACCGTGTGTTTCATCCTATCGTGGAGGAGACGGAAGCCATGAGGTCTGAGCACAAGGTGGGCGAGCGCGAGCTGGGCGTTGACCCCGCAAGCGGCAAGCCGGTGTTTGTGAAGATCGGTCGCTATGGTCCTGTTGCGCAGATAGGCGTTGCAAATGCAGAAGACAAAGATGCCCCGAAGCCGCAGTATGCCTCGCTCATGAAAGGGCAGTCGATTGAGACAATCACATTGGAAGAAGCACTGAAGCTCTTCGAGCTGCCCCGCACGATAGGTGAGTATGAAGGGAAAGACATGGTGGCAGCCGTCGGACGCTTTGGTCCGTTTGTCCGTCACGACGGTAAGTTCGTCTCCATACCGAAAGACATGAACCCTCTGACCATAACGGCGGAAGAGGCCATCGCGCTGATAGACGAGAAACGCAGTAAAGACGAGCAACGTTTCCTGAAGAAGTTCGACGAAGAACCGGAGCTGGAGATACTGAACGGTCGTTTCGGACCTTATATCGTCTACAAAAAGAGCAATTACAAAATCCCGAAGACCGTCGCTCATCCGGAGGCACTTACCCTCGAGGAGTGCAAGAAGATAATCGCCGACGCAGCCCAAAAGCCCGCATCCCCAAGGCGGCGGGTAGCAAAGAAGAAGGCTTAAATCCAAAAAGAATCATTTAAGAAACGCACGGCATAAGCATAGTGCAACACGTGTAATATGCCGGAGCGTGGCGCGGCAGGTCCATGCAGTTCATGTAATATGCCGGAGCGTGGCGCGGCAGCCTCATGCAGTTCGTGCAATACGCCGGAGCGTGGCGC
>CAVIFD010000070.1:0-3126 GCA_963641545.1 bacterium
ACTCCTTCAACACTTTCCACCTTCATGCGCACGTCTTCGAGAATGAAGTCGGCAGCGGGGCAGTTAGGGGCAGTGAGCGACATGTCTATGCGGACATTCCCGTCGTCGTCAACCTCTACCTTATATATAAGTCCGAGGTCGTAGACGTTGACAGGTATCTCAGGGTCGTACACTGTCTTCAGCATGGAGACAATCGCCTCTTCAGTGCGAAGGAATTCGTTATCCATTATATTGCGCTTAGCGGACGCGACCCACGTAAGAGCCGTCGGTAGTGTTGATTTCGATAGTCTCGCCTTCTTCGATGAAGAGAGGAACGCGCACCTCTGCACCGCTCTCAACGGTAGCCGGCTTGAGTGTGTTCGTTGCAGTGTCGCCCTTGATACCCGGCTCCGTATAGGTAACCTTTAGCTGCACCTTTGTAGGCATGTCGGCAAAGAGGACTGTGTCGGTGGATGCGTCGGAGACAACCTCAACAACCTGACCCTCGACCATGAAGTCCACGCCGTTGATAAGGTCTTTGTCGATGATAACGTCGTCGAACGTCTCCTGGTTCATGAAATGATAGTGCTCGCCTTCTGCGTAGGTATACTGATACGGGCGGCGTTCCACACGCACATCTTCCAGCTTCTCGCCAATGTTGAAGCGACGTTCAATCTGTCCGCCTTTTACAACATCCTTCAACGTCGTACGCATGATGGTGTTTCCTTTCCCCGGCTTTACGTGGAGGAAGTCAACGCAGAAATACAGTTTGCCATCCAAACGGATGCAAGTTCCTTTTTTGATGTCTTGTGAATTGATCATATGAATCCTCTGTTTTTAAATATTTTCACGGGCGCAAAAGTAGTGTTTTCCCCTTAAAGAGCAACCCCATGCCTGCCTTTTGTGTTTCTCCCTGCCACCTCAGGTGAGGGCAGAGGCAATGAACATGTATATCATCATCCCGATGATATCGTTGCTGATAGTGATGAACGGACCTGTCGCGAGAGCGGGGTCGATCTTCAGACGGTCGAGCGTCATGGGCAGGAGCGTGCCGAAGATACTGGCAAACATGATGACGGCAAACAGGCTGAGCGAGACGGAGGCAGTGATGCCCTTGTCGCCAAGCATGAAGAAGTTGTAGACAAACACGACAAGGCTGATGATGCTGGCGTTGATGAGAGAAACGACCCCTTCCTTGAGTATCTGCGGAAGGATGTTCTCCTGCTTCAAGGAATTGTTGGCAAGACCCTGTACCACAATAGCCGACGACTGTATCCCGACGTTTCCTCCCGTACCGCCGATAAGCGGAATGAAGAGAGCCATCTTGGGATTGCTTGCGAGGTTGCCTTCAAAGCCGCCGAGAATAACGGAGTTGGCAATGCCGCCGAGCATACCTATCAAAAGCCAAGGGAGGCGTGCCGCAGTCTGGGTGAAGACATTGTCAGAAGTCTCCACGTCTTGCGAGATACCGGAAGCCAACTGGTAGTCGCGCTCATGCTGCTCGCGCACCTCGTCCATTACGTCGTCGATGGTGATACGTCCTATGAGACGTCCTATACTGTCGACAACGGGCAGTGCCACGAGGTCGTATTTTTCAATCGTCTCGGCAACCTCCTCGATACTGTCGCTGTCGCGCACGGATATAGGGTCTTTCTTCATGACGTGCTTTATCTTCGAGACGGAGGGGTTGGTGATGAGCCGCTGCAAGGGGAGGACACCGCGCAGCCGATCGTCGTCGTCGACAACATACACGTAGTATATCTCGTCCATGTCTTCCGCCTGCTTACGCATCTCGTCGATACACTGGGGCATGCTCCAGTTCTCGTTGACCACGATCATCTCCGTACCCATCAGACCGCCGGCAGTATCTTCGTCGTACTTCAAGAGATCCACGATGTCGCCCGCCTGCTCCACGTCTTCTATGTGGGAAAGGATCTCTTCCTGCGTGTCCTCATCAAGCTCACGCATGAGATCCACGGCATCGTCGGTCTCCATGTTGTCGACCAATCGTTTTGCGATAAGCTCGTTGGGGAGTTCCTTCAACAGCTTGTGACGGTCTTCCTCGTCAAGCTCCATCAAGACATCGGCAGCCTTGTCGCCATCCATCAGCAGATAGAGATATATAGCCTCCTGCAGGTCCAGCTCACGGAACAGCTCTGCTATGTCTGCCGGATACAGGTCGCCGAGCAACTCCCGCACCTTGACATCGTCTTTGGCAGCGATGATACCCTTCAGATTGTCTATGTATTCTTTTGTCAGCTCAATCATGCCTGTTTTTCGTTTTTAGATATTTCTCAGACAACGGTCTGCTATCTCTGTCAGACCGATAAACTCATCCACAGAGAGCTGCTCGGGGCGACGGTCGAAAATGGGAAGATCGTATGCCGCGCAATCCTTTCCCAGCAGGGGTTTCATCGAATTGCGGAGAGTCTTACGACGTTGGTTGAAAGAGGTCTTCACCACAGCCTTGAACAACTTTTCGTCGCACCCCAGCTCCTTCCTCCCGTTACGCACTATCCTAACAACCGCACTCTTCACCTTTGGCGGCGGGTCGAACACCGTTTCACCTACCGTAAAAAGATACTCCACCGTGTACCACGCCTGAAGCAGAACACTCAGTATGCCATACGTCTTGCTCCCCGGAGCGGCAGCCAAACGCTCTGCCACCTCTTTTTGTATCATTCCCGAGCAACACGGGATATGCTCCTTGTAATCGAGCACCTTGAAGAATATCTGGCTGGATATGTTGTACGGATAATTTCCGATCACACAAAACGAACCGTGGAAAAGCTCCGTCAAATCCAACCGGAGGAAATCGCAGGCAAGGATACGCCCTTCAAGCTCCGGAAAGTACCGCTTCAGATAATCCACCGACTCGCCGTCGAGCTCCACCACCGTCAGATCGTGCCCCGCATCCAACAGGTAACGCGTGAGCACTCCCATGCCGGGACCAACTTCCAACACCGGCATACCCCTACAGTCAGACAAGGTATCCGCAATGCGCCGGGCAACCTGCAAATCCTTCAAAAAGTGCTGCCCCAATGCTTTCTTTGGCTTGACTAATCTCATCCGGCTGTCAAAAAGTTCGTATTAAAATAAATGCTTATCTTTGCGGGCGCACAAAAGTACAACAAATAATTACAAAGC
>CAVIFD010000070.1:3136-7462 GCA_963641545.1 bacterium
ATCCCAACGTAGAATGAATTTTAAGAGTATCCTGCGGACGTTTGTCAAGATATTTCTCCCCTTAGGGTTCGGTTGTCTGCTGCTGTGGTTTCTGTACGGGAGTATGGATATCGGCGAGATATGGCGAGTGGTGCGCGAGGGTGTCAGATACGACATAATACTCGTCTCTTTGTTATTCGGTTTGTTTGCCAACATTGTTCGCGGTCTCAGGTGGGGGTTATTGGTCTCTTCGATAGGCGAACGTTTCAAGATGAGCAATCTTGTCTATGCCGTACTGGGCAATTATGCCGTGAACATGGTGTTGCCGCGTGTCGGCGAAGTGTGGCGTTGCGGCATCATCACCAAATACGACAAGATTCCCTTCACTCGGCTCTTCGGCACATTGCTGGTTGACCGTGTGAGCGACACGGTAGTGGTCGGCATGGTTACGCTGCTTATTTTCATATTCAACTTCGATTTCTTTGTAGGTTTCTTTGCGCGTAACCCGATGCTTCTCGACGGCTTTCGTGCCATGTTCGACTCGATTTGGATATACGCCGGAGTGGTTGTGCTGGCAGCCGTGGTATGGTTCGTATTCAAGTATATGAACAACTTCACTCTTGTGCAGAGGGCAAAGGCACTGCTGCATAACGTGTGGGACGGGATGAAGAGCATCTGGCTGCTGAAGCACAAGGGCCGGTTCATCCTACAGACGATAATGATATGGGGCGGTTACTTCTGTTACTTCTATATCACGTTTTATGCGTTCGACTTCACCCGCGAGCTGGGGATTGCGGCAGGGCTTGTAGCCTTTACCATGAGCAGCATAGGAGTGGCAGTCCCCGTGCAGGCGGGTATTGGAGCATGGCATTTCATGGTGATTGCCACATTGGTATATTATGGTGTCGACGAGAACGACGCTGCGGCTTTTGCTTTGGTTGTACATGCCGTGCAGACGGCGTGGACCGTGCTCTGCGGCTTGTTCGGCATCGTCGCCCTGCCACTTGCCAACAGGGAGAAATAACGAATATATCTCAATCATATATTGTCACTTAAAAACGTTGTTCTTATGTCAGCAGAAATCAAAAATCTCGCCCCGCAGCATGTCTGGGGTTATTTCTACGACCTTACACAGATTCCGCGTCCGACAGGACACACAGAGGCTGTAACCGGTTTTGTGGAAGCTTTTGGTAAAAGGTTAGGATTGGAAACCTTGCGCGACGAGGTTGGAAACGTGTTGATACGTAAGCCGGCGACTGCGGGGATGGAAGACCGTCGTAGCGTCGTCTTGCAGGCACACCTTGACATGGTGCCCCAAAAGAATGCCTCTGTGGCGCACAACTTCCTGACAGACCCCATTGATGCTTATGTTGACGGCGATTGGGTGACGGCACGTGAGACAACGCTTGGTGCAGACAACGGCATCGGCGCAGCATTGGCAATGGCTGTGCTGTCCGACAAAACGATAAAACACGGACCTGTTGAAGCTCTTTTCACCATTGATGAGGAAGAAGGTATGGACGGAGCTTTCGGTTTGAAGAGCGGATTTCTGAAGGGATCGACACTGATCAACTGCGACTCGGAAGAGGAAGGCGAACTGTTTGTCGGCTGTGCCGGCGGAACAGACCTCAACATATCACTTCGTTTTAAGGACGACACGTATATTCCCGAAGGCGATGTTGCCGTCAGGATAAGCCTGACAGGATTGAAGGGTGGTCATTCGGGAGTGGATATCCACTTGGGACGTGCCAATGCCAATAAGCTGATGTTTCGTTTCTTGAAAGAGGCAGTATGCGATTACGGTGCACGCCTTGCATCCATCGACGGCGGTTCGCTGCGAAACGCCATTCCCCGCGAAGCATTTGCCGTGGTTACAATCCCGGGCGACAATGCCGAGGCGTTGTGGGAGCTGGTGGCAGACTATCAGGATTTGTTCCGAACGGAATATGCAGGCGTAGAAGATGCCATATACTTCACGGCAGAAATGACAGACCTGCCTAAAACGCTGATTCCCGAAGAGATTCAAGATGATATGATCAACGCAGTGGAGGGATGCCAAAACGGTGTGATCGATATGCTGCACGATTTCCCCGGCACAGTGGAATCATCATCCAACCTGGCAATCGTCCATTCACAGGAAGGGCTTATTACCATAAAGATATTGGTGCGCAGCTCTTCCGAGAGCCGCAAAGCAGCGGTATGCTCCTCACTCGAAAGCATCTTCTCACTGGCAGGGGCAAAAGTGGAATATGGCACTGCTTACGGCGGATGGCAACCGGACATCAACTCTCCGGTGTTGAACGTGATGCAGGAGACATACGAGGAGCTGTTCGGAAGGAAGCCTTCTGTAAAAGTGATGCACGCAGGGTTGGAGTGTGGAATCATTCAGGAAGTCTATCCCGATATGGATATGATTTCCATCGGTCCGGATCTCGAGCATCCTCATTCACCCGACGAACGTGTCAGAATCTCGTCCGTGCAAAAGGTGTGGACTTTCCTTGTCACTACTCTCAGCCGTCTCTGACCGGTAAGACCATTACAGGACACGTGTATGTTGAAGCAACAGTTACAACAAAAGCTACAGCAAAAGCTTTCTCCACAGCAGATACAGCTGATTCGGCTTCTCGAGCTTCCTGCCATTGAGCTGGAAGAACGCGTCAAACACGAATTGGAAGAAAACCCTGCACTTGAGGAAGGAAAAGATGCCCCTGAAGATTTCGAGGAGACGGCAGACGAGAGTGGAGATGAAGGCACTTCGCCTGAAGAGACAGAAGAAGACCTGTCGTTGGGAGACTATAAAAACGAAGACGACATACCGGACTATAAACTGAGAGAGATCAGAGAGAAGGCAGAACAGAAAGAGGATATTCCCTTTTCCGTGGGGCAGTCGCTGAACGAATACCTGCTTCAGCAACTCGGATTGCGAGACCTGCCGGAGAAGGAAACGAAGATAGCCGAATACATAATCGGGAATATCGACGACGACGGTTATCTGCGCCGCGAACCTTCTGCCATTGCCGACGATTTGGTGTTTCAAGCCGGAGTGGATGTGGAAGAAAAAGAGGTTGAAGAAGTCCTTACCGTCATACACGACTTCGACCCTGCCGGCGTAGGAGCACGCAACCTGCAAGAATGTCTGTTGCTACAACTGAGAAGGAAAGAACCGTCGGAAGATATCCGCCTGGCAGAACGTGTGCTAACCGACTATTTCGAGGAGTTTACCCGCAAGCATTACGACAAGATTTTGCGGGGGCTTAACATAAGCGAAGAGGCTCTGAAGAAAGCCATCCGCGAGATAACCTCACTCAATCCCAAACCGTGCAGTAGTAGAGACGACTCTATTGATACGGCAATGGGTCAGGTTGTCCCCGATTTCTTGGTTGAAGAGGTAAACGGCGAGCTTATCCTAAGCATGAACAACCGCGACATCCCCGACCTTCGTATCAGCCGTGAGTATTCGGAGATGTTTCAAGACTATGCAGGCAACAAGGCAAATCAAACGGCAAAGATGCGCGAGGCGGTGTTGTTTATCAAGCAAAAGCTCGATGCCGCCAAAGGGTTTATCAATGCAATCAAACAACGGCAGGAAACTTTGCGACGTACAATGGAGACCATTATCCTCCTGCAACGCGACTTTTTCCTGACGGGCGACGAAGCCATGTTGCGGCCAATGATACTTAAAGACGTTGCCGAACGTGCCGGATACGACATATCGACAATTTCGAGGGTGAGCAACAGCAAGTACGTACAGACCAACTTCGGCATCTATCCTCTGAAGTATTTCTTTTCCGAGTCAATGCAAACCGACAGCGGCGAGGAGATTTCCACCCGTGAGGTGAAAAAGATCATGAAAGAGCATATCGACAGCGAAGACAAACGCAAACCGCTTACCGACGAAGAGCTGACTGCAATCTTGAAGGGACACGGATACGTCATCGCCCGTCGCACGGTTGCCAAGTATCGGGAACAGCTCGGCATACCGGTTGCAAGGCTCAGGAAAGAGATATGAATTTGAAGCGCATTACAGAACAACATATTTACCTAATAAAAACATTGAAGTTATGAACTTTCCTACTGATTTAAAGTACACAAAAGATCACGAGTGGATCCGTGTAGACGGAGAAGTTGCCTATGTAGGCATCACAGACTATGCCCAGAGCGAGCTGGGTGAAATCGTTTACGTAGACATCACGACAGAAGGCGAGACGGTTGCCAAGGAAGAGGTTTTCGGAACGGTGGAGGCCGTGAAGACCGTGTCGGACCTGTTCATGCCGGTGGGCGGAGAGGTGCTCGAGGTAAACCCCGAGCTGGAAGACCAACCCGAGCTTGTAAACGAAGATGTTTATG
>CAVIFD010000071.1:0-7457 GCA_963641545.1 bacterium
AGAGCACGTGATTTGTAATCTCGGGGTCGTTGGTTCGAATCCGACAAGAGGCTCGAAAGGAGAGGAAGTTTATCCCCGAAGGTAAGCTTCCTCTTTTTAGTTGGTGCACACACCACATGCCGGCGGAAAGGGAAAGACAATAATAAAGGAATGGAAGAGAGGAAAGATTTACAGTTGAGCGGCGCGATGACATTCGGGTTCGTCATGGGTGTATTCTGGTTGGTGAAGTATCTGTTCTTTATCTTCAGTTTCAAGCATCCTTCGCTTAATGTGGTGTATATGGGGCTTACGTTGGCGGTGCCGTTTGTTGCATATCGGCTGACGAAGCAGTACAAGCGGATAATAGGAGGGAAGATCGGTTTCTTCCATGCCTGGCGTTTCGGGACGATGGTATATTTCTTTGCGGCAGTGATAGTGGCATTGGAGCATTACGTGTTTTTCCGATACATTGCGCCGGCGGATTTCCTGGCGAACTCGATGAGCCGGATGATGGAGGTGCTGAAGGATACAGAGGTGAGCAGTGATGTGCTCGACGCGCTCGGGGAGACCCGCATCACACCAATAGGCATGGTTATTCAGGGCATCTTCAACAATACGTTCTATGGCATCATACTGTCGATACCGGTAGCGGCTCTTTTGTGTCGCAACAACGAGACCGGCACAATCATACAAGAATAACAAGACATACATATATATAATATGGATATATCAGTAATCATTCCGTTGTACAACGAAGCCGAGTCGCTTCCCGAGCTGGAGGCTTGGATTGAAAGGGTCATGCAGGAGCACGGCTTCACGTATGAGATCATATTCGTGAACGACGGCAGCACGGACAACTCGTGGGACGTGATCTGCGAGTTGCAGAAGAAGAACCCCAATATCCGTGCGATAAAGTTCAGAAGGAACTACGGCAAGTCTCCCGGGCTGCATTGCGGCTTCCAGCGGGCGGAAGGTGACGTTGTCATCACCATGGATGCCGACCTGCAGGACAGTCCTGACGAGATACCGGAGCTGTATCGCATGATAAAGGAAGACGGCTACGACCTTGTGTCGGGATGGAAGAAGAAGAGATACGACCCGCTGTCGAAGACCATTCCCACGAAGCTGTTCAACGCCACGGCGCGTAAGTTTTCCGGCATACATAACCTGCACGACTTCAACTGCGGACTGAAGGCATACCGCAAGGTGGTGGTGAAGAACATCGAGGTATATAACGACATGCACCGCTACATCCCGTACCTGGCAAAGATTGCGGGCTTTGGCAAGATAGGCGAGAAGGTGGTGAAGCATCAGGCAAGAAAGTACGGCACGAGCAAGTTTGGCTTGAACCGTTTCGTGAACGGGTATCTCGACCTCATCACCCTGTGGTTCACTTCGAAGTTCGGGAAGAAACCGATGCATTTCTTCGGGCTGTGGGGCAGCGTGATGTTCTTCATCGGTTTCATTGCGTTGGCTGCGGTGCTGACCATGAAGCTCATCTCCATCTGCTCGGGCGATCTGCGTCCACTGGTGACCAACTCGCCGTATTTCTACATCTCGATCACCGCAATGATACTCGGGACGCAGATGTTTCTCGCAGGGTTCATCGGCGAGCTTATCTCGCGCAATTCGCCGAACAGGAACAAATACAAGATAGAGGAAGAGATATAAGGAATCATCGCAGAGCGGGAGGATGTCATGACGATCCTTGAGATATTACTCTTGGCTGTCGGGCTGTCGATGGACAGTTTGGCGGTGTCGGTTGCCGGAGGAGCCGTTATGCGGCGTCTCACGATGGGCGGCATGGTGAAGATCGGGCTGTTCATGGGTGTGACGCAGGCAGGGCTTACCGTCGTGGGCTATCTCTTGGGGGCGGGCTTTCAGAAGTACATCACGACGATAGACCACTGGATTGCCTTCCTTCTGTTGCTTTACCTTGGCGGGAAGATGATATGGGAGAGCAGGAAGGAGGGGGAGGAAGAGTGCCGCACGGACCTTCTCGACAACAAGACGCTGCTCGGCATGTCGGTTGCCACGAGCATAGACGCGCTGGCTGTGGGCATCTCGCTGGCTCTGCTCGATTCGGAGATTGTCCTTGAGGCAGTGCTGATAGGTGTCGTCACGTTCCTCATGTCGGTCTTCGGCGTTTACTTCGGGAGCAGCTTCGGGCGGAGGATAGACCTCAAGCTCGACCTTATCGGAGGGCTTATCCTTATCGGCATCGGGGCGAAGATACTTGTGGAGCATCTGTTCTTTGTCTGAGGAAGAAAAAGGAATGAAAACGATAAATGTTACACTTTGCCTGTGCATCCTTCTGCTTGCCGCCTGCACGGGGAAGAAGCAATACTACGAAGAGAGCGGCACGGTGTTTCACACCATCTATCACATCAAATACGAAGCCTCGCAGCCTCTGACGGACAAGATCGACGCGGAGCTGCAGGCGTTCAATCTCTCGCTGAACCCGTTCAACCCGAACTCCATCATCGCGAAGGTAAACCGTGGCGAGGATGTGGAGGTGGACGACTGGTTTGCGGAAGTGTTTGACAAGGCGCAGGAGGTCTCCGAGCGTTCGGAAGGTATGTTCGACATCACCTGTGCCCCGCTCATCAACCTTTGGGGCTTCGGCTTCAGCAAGACGGACAGCGTCACGCCGGCGGCGGTGGACAGCATACTGCGGTTTGTAGGCTACAAGAAGGTGAGGCTTGAGGGGCGAAGGGTGGTGAAAGACGACCCGAGGGTGATGCTCAACTGCTCTGCCATTGCCAAGGGCTATGCCTCGGACGTAATTGCGCGGCTGCTCGAGAGAGAGGGCGTGGAGAACTATATGGTGGAGATCGGCGGCGAGGTCGCGATGCGAGGCATCAACCAAAACGGCAGATGCTGGCGTATCGGCATCAACAAGCCCGAAGACGACACTACGGGCATGGCAAACGACATCGGCGAGGTTGTGGAGCTTTGCCGCAAAGGGGGCATTGCCACCTCGGGCAACTATCGTAACTACTACATCAAAGACGGCAAGAAATATGCGCATACCATCGATCCCCGCACGGGTTACCCCTCGGAGCAGAGCATCCTGAGCGCGACGATTGTGGCAGACGACTGCATCACGGCAGACGCATACGCGACGGCGTTCATGGCAATGGGGCTTGAGAGAGTGCACCGACTTGCTTCGAGCATCCCGGGCATTGAGTATTACATCATTTACAGCGATGCAGAGGGTTGCCACCATGTGGAATACTCCGAGGGTATGCGTGAGTTCCTTCCCCGCAGGATGTCTTCCGACGAATGAAGCCCGTCTCTGAGCTCCCGCAATTTTGAGAATGGCAAGAAACAGCGTTTCTAAGCAGCCGCAGTTTTGAGAATGGCAAGAAATAGCGTTTCTAAGCAGCCGCAATTTTGAGAATGGCAAGAAACAGCGTTTCTAAGCTCCCGCAATTTTGAGAGAGGCAAGAAACAGCGTTTCTAAGCTCCCGCAATTTTGAGGGAAGCAGGAAACCGTGTTTTTGAGCTCCCGCAATTTTGAGGGAAGCAAGAAACCGCGTTTCTACGTTGCCGCAATTTTGAGAGAAGGTATCTGCAGCTGTTTCCAAGCCCCCGCAAATGTGATTGACGACGGAAACGCAAAATATTTTGTAGTTTTGCGCCGAGTTTTTGACAAAAACATATAGCATAATGAATCAATCTGAACTGAGTGAACAAGAGATTATACGCCGTGGCAGTATGGAACAGCTGCGCGGGATGGGAATAGAGCCTTACCCGGCTGCCGAGTACGTGACCAACGCATTTTCAAAAGAGATAAAGGCATCGTTCGTGGACGGCGCAGAGCCGCGCAAGGTGAGTGTGGCAGGTCGTATCATGAGCCGCCGCATCATGGGGAAGGCTTCGTTTATGGAGCTGCAGGATTCCGAAGGCAGAATACAGATATACGTCTCGCGCGACGATATATGCCCGGGTGAGAACAAGGACATGTATAACGTCGTGTTCAAGAAGCTGCTCGACATTGGCGACATCATAGGTGTCAGGGGTTTCGTGTTTCGCACGCAGATGGGCGAGATCTCGGTGCATGCCGAGGAGATAACGGTGCTCTCGAAGTCGCTCCGCCCGCTGCCCGTGGTGAAGTATAAGGACGGTGTGGCATACGACGGGTTCAACGACCCCGAGCTGCGCTACCGCCAGCGTTACGTAGACCTTATTGTGAACGACGGCGTGAAAGACATCTTCCTCAAACGTGCCAAGGTCATCAAGACGATGCGCTCCGTGCTCGACGACGCAGGCTACACGGAGGTGGAGACCCCGATACTCCAGAGCATTGCCGGAGGAGCCAGCGCACGTCCGTTTATCACTCACCACAATACATTGGACATCGACCTCTACCTTCGCATTGCCACGGAGCTGTATCTGAAGAGACTTATAGTGGGCGGCTTTGAAGGTGTATACGAGATAGGGAAGAACTTCCGCAACGAGGGGATGGACCGCACGCACAATCCGGAGTTTACCTGTGTGGAGCTGTACGTGCAGTATAAGGACTACAACTGGATGATGAGCTTCACGGAGCAGCTTTTGGAGAAGATCTGCGTGGCAGTGAACGGCACGAGCGAGACCGTTGTGGACGGCAAGACCATCAGCTTCAAGGCTCCTTACCGCCGTCTGCCTATCTTAGAAGCAATACGCGAGAAGACGGGCTACGACCTCGAGGGCAAGAGCGAAGACGAGATACGCGCCATCTGCAAAGCTCTGAAGATGGAGATAGACGACACCATGGGCAAAGGCAAGCTCATCGACGAGATATTCGGCGAGTTCTGCGAAGGCACCTTCGTGCAGCCCACGTTCATCATAGACTATCCGGTGGAGATGAGTCCGCTCACCAAGATGCACCGCAGCAAGCCGGGACTTACCGAGCGTTTCGAGCTGATGGTAAACGGCAAGGAGCTGGCAAACGCATACAGCGAGCTGAACGACCCTATCGATCAGGAAGAACGTTTCAAGGAGCAGCTGAAGCTGAGCGAGAAGGGAGACGACGAGGCGATGTTCATCGACCAGGACTTCCTGCGCGCCCTTCAGTTCGGCATGCCGCCCACGTCGGGCATCGGCATCGGCATCGACCGTCTGGTTATGCTTATGACGGGGCAGACAACCATCCAGGAGGTGCTGTTCTTCCCGCAGATGCGTCCACGGAACGTAAAGAAAGAAGAGGAGTGATATGAAGCTACCCGGTAAAATCGCGATAATGGGAGGCGGCAGCTGGGCAACAGCCCTTGCGAAGATCGTCCTCTCCACACAAGCCGGCATCAACTGGTATATGCGCCGGCAGGAGCAGGTGGACGACTTCATGAAGACGGGGCACAACCCGAGCTACCTCTCGGCAGTCAGGTTCGACACAGACAAAATCAATTTCTACACAGACATAAACAATGCCATCAGCGATTCCGACACGCTGATATTCGCCACGCCGTCGCCCTTCTTGAAACAACACCTGATGAAGGTGACGACCCCGCTGCGCGACAAGTTCATTATCTCTGCCATCAAAGGCATCGTTCCGGACGAGAATATGCTGGTGGCAGACTACTTCACGGAATACTATGGTGTCCCGACGGAGCATGTGGCAGTCATAGGCGGACCGTGTCATGCCGAAGAGATAGCCCTCGAGCGTCTCTCGTATATCACGATAGCATGCCCGAATATCGACAATGCACGTATGCTCTCGCCGGTGTTCCGGAACGGTTATCTCAACAACTATTGCTGCAAAGACGTTCGCGGCATAGAGTATGCCTCCGTCTTGAAGAACGTGTACGCCATTGTTGCGGGTATATGCCACGGGATGAAGTATGGCGACAACTTCCTTGCCGTGTTCATCTGTAATGCCATCGAGGAGATGCGCAACTTCCTTGCCTCGGTGCACGGACTGGAGCGCGACATCACCGACTCTGTCTATCTTGGCGACCTGCTGGTGACAGCCTACTCCCGTTTCAGCCGCAACCGTACGTTCGGCACGATGATAGGGAAGGGTTATTCCGTCAAGACGGCACAGCTCGAGATGGAGATGATTGCCGAAGGATACTACGGCACGAAGTGCATACACGAGATAAACGAGAAGTATAAGGTGAACATGCCGATCTTGAACGCCTTGTACGACATACTGTACGAAAGAAAATCGCCGACTACCGTCATACGGCAGTTGACAGAAACATTCAAATAGATATATGAAGAACATCAGTCTTAACATCGACAAAGCACTGGGCGTTGTTACCAAAGAACAGGTCAACGCGCAGGCAACGAAGGCAAACCAATGTATTGCCTCTTTACATGACGGAAGCGGAAAAGGCAGCGACTTCCTCGGTTGGCTGCACCTGCCTTCTTCCATTACGGATGCCGCTCTTGCGGACATCGAGAACACGGCAAAGACGCTTCGTGAGAAATGCAGCGTTGTGGTGGTTATAGGTATCGGCGGAAGCTACCTCGGGACGAAAGCTGTCGTTGAGGCGTTAAGCAACAGCTTCGACTGGTTGCAGACGGACGCTCGCAAGAACCCCGTCATCCTCTACGCAGGGCAGAACATAGGCGAGGATTATCTCTACGAGCTTTGCGAAGTGTTGAAAGGAAAACAGTTCGGTCTTGTCAACGTCTCCAAGAGCGGAACGACCACAGAACCTGCTCTTGCCTTCCGTATGCTGAAGAAACAGCTCGAGGATGCCGTGGGTAAAGAAGAAGCAAAGCATCGCATCGTTGCCATCACGGATGCCAAGAGAGGTGCGCTCCGCACCTTGGCAGACCAAGAAGGATATAAGACATTCGTCATCCCCGACAACGTGGGCGGGCGTTTCTCCGTGCTCACTCCGGTGGGTTTGCTGCCTATTGCCGTGGCAGGGATAGACATTCGCGAGCTGGTTGCCGGTGCTGTTTCCATGGAGAAAGCAACAGGAGCAGACGTTCCTTTCTCGGAGAATATGTCGGCCATCTATGCTGCCATCCGCAACGAGTTGTATAAGGGTGGTAAGAAGGTTGAGATACTGGCGAACTTCCATCCGAAGCTGCACTATATCGGCGAGTGGTGGAAGCAGCTCTACGGCGAGAGCGAAGGAAAAGACGGCAAGGGTATATTCCCCGCTTCCGTTGACCTTACAACCGACCTTCACTCCATGGGGCAATGGATACAGGACGGCGAGCGCATCATCTTCGAAACGGTCATCTCCGTGGAGGAGCCGAGCCATAAGGTGGTTGTTCCGACCGACGAAGCAAACCTCGACGGGCTGAACTATCTTGCCGGCAAACGCGTCGACGAGGTGAACAAGATGGCAGAGCTGGGCACGCAGCTTGCACATGTGGACGGCGGCGTTCCCAACATCAAGATCACCATGCCGGCAGTGAATGCTTACTATATCGGACAGCTGTTCTACTTCTTCGAGAAGGCTTGCGGCATAAGCGGCTATATTTTGGGCGTTAATCCGTTCGACCAGCCGGGTGTGGAGGCATACAAGAAG
>CAVIFD010000072.1:0-7409 GCA_963641545.1 bacterium
GGGGAAGGGGCGGCGAGACGAGCGAGAGCCACATCGTGCCCTTCATCGTGGGTGACAACAAAGAATGCATCGCGAAGGCGGAGGAGCTGCAGCGGAAGGGGTTCTACTGCCTTGCCGTGCGCCCGCCGACGGTGCCGCAGGGGACGGCAAGGATACGCTTCTCGCTGACGGCGGACATGAGCACCGAGGACATAGAGAAACTCATATCGGCATTATGAAGACACTGAAACAAGAAACCGCCGGCGCGTCGTCGCTCGTTCTGTTCTTCTCGGGATGGTCCGCTCCGGCGGAGCTGTTTGCCCGCTTGGAGGCGGACGAGGGGACGGACGTTATGATATGCCACGACTACCGCGACATGACCTTCGGCGAAGACCTCTCGCGCTACCGCGAGGTGCACCTCATCGCCTGGTCGATGGGCGTAAGGATGGCAGAGCTCGCCTTGGGGGGCAAACAGACGTTCGCCACTGCCACGGCAGTCAACGGCACGCCCTGCCCCATCGACGACAGCTACGGCATACCAAGGAATATCTTCCTCGGCACGCTCGAGGGACTGACCCCCGAGACCCTCACGCGCTTCAACCGCCGCATGTGCGGCTCGCGCGAGGTGATGGCGCAATACACCGCTGCCGCGGCACGACCCTTCGGCGAGGTGCGCGACGAGCTGCGCGCCATCTACGACCGCTGCCTGCCTCCGGACGATAAATCCATACGCTGGACACGCGCCGTGGTGGGCACCGACGACCGCATCTTCCCTGCCGCAAACCAACGGGCATACTGGGAGGGCCGCTGCACAGTCGCTGAGGTCTCCGCACCGCATTATCCGTTTCACCTATGGACACGCTGGAGAGAATTGTAAGCCGTTTCACCCGCGCGCTCGACAGCTACGACGCCGAGGCTGTGGCTCAGCGGCAGATCTGCCGCCGGCTGATCGCTCTGCTGAGCCGCTACACGGGATGCAGCTTCCGGCGCATCCTCGAGATAGGCTGCGGGACGGGGGGATTTACCCGGCTGTTGATTCAGAGCTGCGCCGCAGACGAGTGGGTCATCAACGACCTGTGCGAGGGCTGCCGCGAACGGACGACGGGGCTGTTCCGCACGGCGCAGCCCGTCTTCATCGCAGGTGATGCCGAGCGGGCGGCGTTCCCCGGGCGGTTCGACCTCATCGCCTCCGCCTCCGCCTTCCAGTGGATACAGCACCAAGAGGCGTTTCTGCGCCGGATGGCAGCGAAGCTCTCGGCTGAAGGCACGCTGCTCTTCAACACCTTCACGCCCGACAACCTGCACGAGGTGCGCAGCCTCACGGGCAAGGGGCTTGACTACCCCGCGGCGGAGCGGATAGCGGAGTGGATGGCGGCGGACTACCGCGTCGTTCACATGGAGGAGGAGCGGATCGCCCTCACCTTCTCCACACCCATGGACGTGCTGCGCCACCTGAAAGCCACGGGCGTGACTGCCACCGGCGGCGGGCAGTGGACGCGCAGCCGACAGGCGGACTTCTGCCGCCGCTACACGGAGATGTTCTCCACCTCGGACGATAAAGTAACACTCACCTACTGCCCGCTCTACGTCGTGGCAGAAGGCAAAAACAAATAACAGATGAAAGGAAAAGTATTTTTTGTATCGGGCATCGACACCGGCGTGGGCAAGACCTTTGCCACCGGCATCCTCGCCCGCGCCCTCATGAACAGGGGCAAGAAGGTTATAACCCAGAAGATGGTGCAGACGGGCTGCAAGGAGGTGTCTGAAGACATCGAGATGCACCGCCGCCTCATGGGCATACCCTTTACCGACGACGACCGCGCGGGTCTCACCTGCCCCTACGTGTTCACCTACCCCTGCTCGCCCCACATGGCTGCCGAGCGCGACGGCAGGAGCATCGACCTTACAGAGGTTACCCGCGCAACACGCGCTCTGCAGGAGCGTTACGAGTACGTCCTCCTCGAAGGGGCAGGCGGACTGATGGTGCCCAACGACCACCATTCGCTCGCCATCGACTACATCAGTGAGATGGGCTACCCGCTCATCCTCGTCACCTCCGGCAAGCTCGGCAGCATAAACCATACCCTGCTCAGCCTCCTCGCCTGCCGCCACTACGGCATCCGGGTCGACTCCCTCGTGTATAACACCTATCCCCGCACCGACGCGCTTATCGAAGAGAACACCCTGACGTATCTCCGCGAGCTCCTTGCAAGCAGACTACAGGGCACGAACCTCATCGTCCTGCCCGAGGAAGGCTCCGGCAGCCCCGCCGGCGATGTGCTTATACCCCGCAGCCTGTAAAACATAGGTAGAAAGCGGCGCAAAGTGCTCCGTGATGGTTTCAACCAAAGAAGAAACTGTCACGGAGTATTTTTTTGTACCTTTGACCGCGGATGAAAGTACCGCAGAGTGCTCCGCAGCGGTTTCGTCCATGGAAGAAAGCATCACAGAGTGCTCCGCAGCGGTTTCTTCCACGGAAGAAAGTACCACAGAGTGCTCAGCAGTGATTTCTTCCACGGAAGAAAGTATCGCAGAGTGCTCCGCAGCGGTTTCTTCCATGGAAGAAAGTATCACAGAGTGTTCCGCAGCGGTTTCTTCCACGGAAGAAAGTACCGCAGAGTGCTCCGCAGCGGTTTCTTCCATGGAAGAAGGTACTACAGACATACGAGAGATAGTTTTATTATACGTTTTACCCTTAATTATTCAGTCCATGAAGACTACCAAGCAAATAAAAGGTATCAAGAGGGTGCTTTTGACGAATGCAGCCCACTTGGGTATGAACACGGAGCTGTACGAGCGCATTATGGAGGCGACGCCGGCGGCTCTGAAGGTCGAGACGCTGGCTCCGCTCTATCGTAAAGCCCTCGACACCGAGGGAGTGTGCGTCAACCGCGTCACGAAAAGTGCCGCGACGCAGCCGATGAGGGAGAAAGACAAGGAGCGGGGACGTGTGTTCTCGTTCGTAAACTCTGTTGTGAACTCGTTTCTGACCTGCCCCGATGCGGCACTTCGTCAGGCTGCGGCAGAGGTCAAGGCAGTGCTCAGCGCGTATATCAAGACGCCCTGGCTGGCGTTCAGCGAGGAGACGGCGTCCGTCTTCGCCTTCCTGCGCGAGATGGAGAGCGACAAGCTGAAAGCTGCCGCCGAGACGCTGGGCATCACCACCTATCTCGCCCGACTGAAAACGCTCAACGAGGAGTATAGCGAGATGGCTGCCGCGCGGATCGACGAGTACACAGCCCGCGTGAAGTATAGCACGAGCTCTGCGCGCAAGGTGGTGGACAACATCTGGGCGGACATAGCCCGTCGGGTCAATGCCGTTGCCGAGCTGGAGCCGAGCGACACTGTCGACCTCTTCATCGACACGGTGAACCAGATCTTCCGCGACTACAAAAACCTCATCGCCGCCAAGGGCAGCTCGCCCCGCGCCCGCGGCAAGGAAGAAACCACGGAGGACGCACCTTCCGAGGACCTTTCGTAGCTTTGCCGCCGTTATGAGAGAGCATCTGAGACCTGTTATGTTTGTCGGCACCTGTTCCGACGCCGGCAAGAGCATCCTGAGCACGGCGCTCTGCCGCATCCTGAAGCAGGACGGCTACCATCCCGCGCCCTTCAAGGCGCAGAACATGTCGCTCAACTCGTTCTCCACAGCCGAGGGAGGCGAGATGGGGCGCGCACAGGTGGTGCAGGCTGAGGCGTGCGGCATCGCCCCGCATACCGACATGAATCCCGTCCTGCTGAAACCCATGGGCGACAACTGTTCGCAGGTGATAGTCTGCGGCAAGGCAGTCGGCAACCTCTCCGCGCGCGATTATTTCGCCGCGAAAAGCCGCAAGGAGACGCTCTTCCGCGAAGCCGCCGCCGCGTTCCATCGCCTTGAGTCGCGCTACAACCCCATCGTGATGGAGGGAGCAGGGAGCATCTCAGAGCTGAACCTCCGCGAGGGCGACATTACCAATATGCGCATGGCGATACACGCCGGAGCGTCGACCTACCTCGTTGCCGACATCGAGCGCGGGGGTGTGTTCGGCTCCGTCTACGGCACGACAGCACTGCTCCGCCCCGAAGAGCGCGAGCGGATAAAGGGCATCATCATAAACAAGTTTCGCGGCGACGCGTCGCTCTTCGCCGAGGGGCGCAGGATGCTGACGGAGCTGACAGGCATACCCGTAGTGGGCGTCATACCCTGGTTCGACGGCATCAGGATAGAGGCGGAAGACTCGGTGGCTCTGAGCCGCAAGACCGCCACGTGGCAGGAGGGCAAGATCAACGTTGCCGTGGTGCTCCTAAGGCGTATGTCTAACTTCACCGACTTCGACGCCCTCGACATGGACCCGCGCTTCAACCCGTACTTCACCAACCGCGCCGACGAGATCGAGAGGGCGGACATCGTCATCCTCCCGGGGACGAAAAACACCCTTGCCGACCTCCGCGACATACGCGAGAGCGGCGTTGCCGATGCCGTCACACGCGCCTTTGGGCGTGGGAAGAAGGTGATAGGCATCTGCGGCGGCTATCAGATGATGGGCATGAGGGTGGAAGACCCCGAAGGGATGGAGGGCGGCATCACTGCCCTCGCCGGACTCGGACTGCTGCCCCTCGGCACCGTCATAGGGCGCGAGAAGACCACGCGGCAGAGCCGCTTCACCTTCCGCACCGGCGCGCCCCTTGCCTGCCGGGGCTACGAGATACATATGGGGCAGACCGCACCCCTCCCGGGCACCGCCGCAAGCCCCGTCGTGCGGCTCCCTGGCGGCAGAACGGACGGCTTCTTCCTCAGCGACCGCTGCTGGGGCAGCTACATGCACGGCATACTCGATAACGCGGAGGTGCGCGACAGCCTCGCCCGCGGGCTCCTCGCTCCCGACACCGCCACAGCTCCCCTCGACTACGCCGCGTTCAAGGAAGAGCAGTACGACCGCCTCGCCGCCCTCGTCCGCACCCATCTCGACATGCCCTATATCTACTCCACGCTGTAAGCCGCAAAAAAAATATCACCGAGCCTGAAGCCCGGTGATATCGCCGTTCTAACTGAAAGAGTAGTTACTTAGAACTTGTATCCCAAGGTGAGTGCCACCTGCGTTGTCTTTGTCTTCAAGGAAGCGGGGACCGACTCGACGAAGACCTTACCGTCCGAAAGGAACGTCGCTGGGAACGCATAAGCGTCTTCCTTATACACCCGATGCACGCACGCCAGATCTGCGTAGAAATGCGGCGTGAAACGGTAGCCGAAACCTACGGAATAGGAGTTCGTGCCTTTGTCGACGGTGTAGTTGGGTATTGTCCCGACCACTCCTACCGCCTGCGTGTAGTATTCGCCGTTATCTTTCATCGGCGAAACGCCGTCTTTCACGTGCTGCTTCATCGGCGAGGTGCGCCACATGGTCCCGACGCGTACCGAGAGCTGAGGAGTGATCTTATACTCCGCCCCCACCTTCAGCGTACCGGACACGCCGAAGTCTGTCTTGATGTCGTCCACCGCCTGCAGATCATAACCGTCCAGGCTGGTCGGCACCATGCGCTTGTAGTTCGTCAGCTCGTAGTCGGCACTGATAAGGAAATCTCTCCCGACACCTGCGAGGCTGAATATCCAGCGGTCCGGCGTGCGGAGGCGATATTCACCCGCCTGGTAGGAAGGGGTGCTCACTTCGTTCCATGCCTCACCGTTGATGGTTGTCTGTGCCGAGCCGTTGAAATAGTCCGTCAGCTTGTACCACGTCGGCGAATTGTAGGCAACGCCCACGCGGAGGAAGTCCGTCGGTCGCACGATGGCTCCCACATTGACTGCGTAGCCCGTCCCTTTCGTCGACAGAGCGTTGTCCATCCACAGCCGGCTGTTCAGCGAGAAGTCCTCCGTATAGCGGGTCGTCATGCTGAAGTCCATATCCGTTATGGCAAGTGTCGCACCGAGATAGAAACGGTCGGACACGTTCGTTGCAAACGAGATGTTATACTGCCCTACCGACCCTCTCTCGCTCACCTGCAGGTCCACGCTCTCGGGGCTGTAGCACTCCCAGCCGTCTGAGGTCTGATGCCCGAAGGCGGAGTGATACTCGTCACCACCGCTGACGTACGGGTCGAAGAACCCTGCCTCGTAACCAAGGATAGGCAGCCACGAGAGGCTCGAGTTGTTGTACGGGTCGTAGCCGTTCTCCACATACCTCAGGTCGCTCTCCTTAATGCCATAAGCCATGTCGGCGGCATAGTCTGCCAGCGAGAATGCCTGCACACCGTTCATCCGGTAATTGCGGTTGAAGCTCTTCACCCTGTTGTAGGAAAGCCCGATGTTCCAGCCCACAATCCCTTCGTCGTTGCCCGTCGGGAAATAGCCCACGTATGCTATGTTGTCGAAGTTGAAGTTGGTCTTGTTTGCTCCCATCTTCGAGCCGCTCCAGTCGGTGTTTGCCTTTACCGCAGACAGGCTCACCGTCGTCACCACCTCCGAGCTGCGATATATCCCCAGCCCCGCAGGGTTTGTCGACATCGCCGACATGTCGCCGCCCAATGCCCCGAAGGCACCGCTCATCCCGAGGTAACGGGCTGTCCCGTTCAGATCCGTCTGCGACAGGCGGTATGCGTCCATCTCACCCTGTGCAAATGCAACGCCTCCCGTCAGAAGGATTGCAGATATAAATAAGCACGCTGTTCTTTTCATCATTTCTATTGTTGATACCTTAACCTTTCGTGTGTCTCACTCTCTCTCATCTGCGACCGCCTGAACGACCGCCACCACCACCGCCTGAGCGACCGCTGCTGCCGCCTCCGCTGAACGAGCCGCTGCGACTACTGCCCGAGGGGGCGGAATAGGAGCTTCGGCTGCTGCTTCTCGAATACGACGAGCCTACGCTCGAACGGCTGCTGCTTCCCGACGGAACAGAATAGGTTGACCTCGAAGAAGAAGACCTTGTGCCCGAGCCGTTGTATTCACTCCTGCGGGTTGTCGACGAAGGACGGGTGCGCACCGTGGCATCCGACTGCACGCGCGAAGAAGAACTTCTGCTTGAACGTATGCTGCTGCCTGCGCTGCCTGCGCCCCCTCCTCTCAACGAAGAAGCCGAGGAACGTGTGGAATAACGGGAAGAGGACGAACGGTACGACGAGCGGCTCGACGGGGCAGAGCCATACCTGCCGGAAGAATGCCTCCCGTCGTAACGGCTCGACACGGCACGCCCTGCGGAATGACGGTTGTACGGATCGTGATAGAACGGCTGATGATGGTGATGACCCCAATAGCCGCCACCCCAATAAGCACCGTGCCAAGGACCGCCCCAAAAGCCTCCGTACCACGGGCTGTGCCATCCTGCATAGAAGCCGCCCCGGCTCCAGCCGAATCCCCAACGCGGACCGTACCAGGAAGAATAACCCCACCACGGGTCATAGAACCATGGGTCATACCAGCTGTAATACCAAGGGTCGTACCAGCCATACCA
>CAVIFD010000073.1:0-7296 GCA_963641545.1 bacterium
GCTTTATACCTATATTATGCCTGCTACGCCCCAAACAGGTACATTTCTTTAGTATGGGCGGCGGCAAGGGTAATCTATCTGTTTCGAAGTTCCCGCAAGATTGCAGGAGCAAAAAACCACCCTGGTGCGGAATGGCAGTTAGGGCATCGGGGCTGCCGAAGGAGGCGGAGCGGCTGTGCCCCACTCCTTATTTGCTTTCGGTCCCATCTCAAGCTCCAGCAGACCGCCCTCGGCAATGTCGCCATGATTGAACCACGGCTGATTCAAAGCCTTGCCGTTGAGGCGGGCAGACTGCACGTATTTGTTTTCCGCCGAAGCATTGTGCGCCTTTATCTCAAACGTCTTGCCGCCGCCAAGGTCTATCTTCACATCAGCAAACATCGGGCTGCCGATGTTGTATACAGGCATTCCCGGGGTCACGGGATAGAAACCCATCCGGCTGAACACCACAAAGGCTGACATGCCGCCGCCGTCTTCATCACCCGGGAGACCCATCAGGTCGTTGCGAAACCACTGATGGAGCAGAGTGCGGATGCGCTTCTGCGTCTTCCAAGGCTGCCCTGCATAGTTATACAGGTAAGGGATATGCAGGCTCGGCTCGTTTGCCATCGAAAACATCCCCACGTTGCCCGTATGGTCGGGGAGGAACGAATAGAAGCTCCACTTCGACATTCCCAGCGGCTCGTTGAACATCGAGTCGAGCGCGAGGGTGAAGGCTTCGTTGCCACCCATGAGGGAGATGAGGTCGCCGATATTGTGCTGCACGTCCCAACGATACACATAGGCGTTGTTCTCGTCGTAGTAGTCGCGCACGCCAAGTCCGCCGTCGTAGCGGTAATCCATCGGGTGAATAAACACTCCGTCCTTGTCCTTCGGGTGGAAGAAACGCGTCTCGGGGTTGAACACGTTGCGGTAGTTGTACGACGCACGAAGGTACTTCCTTGCCTCGTCCTCCCTGCCCAGCTCCTTGGCAATCTGCGAGAGGCACCACTGGTCATAGGCTGTCCCGAGGGTGACAGCCACCGGCTGGCGTTTCTCCCAAGGCGACACGTTGGCAACGGTCTCTTTCTCGCCGGGCTTCAATGCCGGGATATATCCGTGCTCCTTGTAGAAATCGTCGAGCCATCCGGCAGGAGCGCCGGACCAGGGTATAAGCGTCTTTTCCTCTATTCCTTTCCGCGTAGCCGCGTATGCCTTCTCAAGGTCGAAGCCGCGTATGCCCTTGCGCCATGCGTCGATGACTGTTGCCACGCCGTGGTTGGAGTTCATGCGACGGGAGTCGCCGGTCACCTCCGGAAAGGTCGGCATCCAGTCGGTGCCCATCTGCTCCGCCATGAGGAGGAAAGAGTTGATTATGTCGCACTCCTGCTCACGGTTGATAAGGACGCGCAGAGGGTGAGTGGCGCGGTAGGTGTCCCATATCCAGTCGTCGGTGTAGAACGGCGTGCCGCCGTCGTCGTGCACCTTGCCGTCGAAAGCACTGTAATACTTCCCGTCTTCGCTGAGGTTCACGGGACGTTCGTAGCAACGATAGAGGGAAGTGTAGAACACCGTCTTGTCGTCTTCCGACGCACCCTGCACACGTATCTTGCCGAGAGCCTCGTTCCAAATGTCGCGACCTTTAGCGGCTGTCGCGTCAACATCGTAGGCAGTAATCTCCCGCTCGAGGTTCTTCTTTGCCTGTTCCTCGCTGATGAACGAGATGCCGTAGCGGATGCCTATCGTCTTCACGTCGTTCCCGAAGGAGAGGACAAGAGCAGCCGTGCGCCCTTCGGCAGACATCTCGCCGTACTTCACGCCGCCGTCGTCACCCACAGCTCCGCACCTCTGCGGCGTCTTGTCTGTTTCGGCATAGAGATACACCTTCGTCTTGCCGTCTACAAACTGGAAGCCGCTGATGCTCCGTCCGTCGCTCTTCAGCTTTCCGCCTCGGCTGTTGAAGACAAGATACGCGTCGCCCCTGCCTTCAAACGTGATGCCATACACCGCGCTTTGGTGCGAGGGGGCAAAGTCTACGTCGATATTATTATCGTCAAGATAGACCTGATAGCGATACGGATGGATATGTTCCCTGTCATAGCTGTAACTTATCACAGGCTTCAGGCCCGCTTCTTCTCCCTGATAAGGGCTGAGGTTGAAGGCGGAGCTTCCGCGATGGCTGGTCACGATGAGGGGCAGCCCTTGCAGCCTGTCGCCCGTAAAGTCTGCCCGCTCGGGATACACGCGCAGCATGCTGCCGGGCAGATGCACGGTGGGATAGGTCGGCACCAGGAGATGACTGATATTACCCATGTACGGGTTCACGTAGTCCACCGGATCTTTCTGCCGAGAGGCAGTGTCGGAACCGGAGGAACAAGCCCCCAACAAAAGGACGAGAGCCGAACCCAGGAGAGTTGTCTTAAATCTTTTGTTCATATCTTTTTATCGATTATTCTGCCGACTTCGGGCGGTTCTCGGGCGCGGAGCCGAACTGTTTGTTGGGAGTGCTGCCCATGACAAAGCTGAGGCAGCCGCCCTTCATCACGTCTTCGTATGTTATGTACGACTTCTCGTAGGGCTTGCCGTTGAGCGTTGCAGATTGGATGTAGATATTATCCTTACTGTTGTTTTCGGCAACCACATCGAAAGTCTTCCCGCCGCCCAGGCGAATGGAAGCCTTCTCAAAGAGCGGACTACCGAACACAAACACACCGTTCGAGGGATTCACCTGATAGAACCCGAGGGCAGACATCACATGCCATGCTGACATCTGTCCGCAGTCTTCGTTGCCGATGATTCCCTCCGGTTGGTCGGTGTAGAACACATCCTGAATGTAGCGTACCTTCTCGGCAGTCTTCCACTGCTCGCCGGCGTAAGGATAGAGATAAGCCACGTGATGGCTCGGCTCGTTGCCGTGAGCATACTGTCCGATAAGACCCGTAATGTCGCTGGAAGCATTTTCACCCATGTCGCCCTCTGCGATGAAGAGCGAGTCGAGACGGGAGACAAAGGCTGCGTCGCCGCCGAGTATCTCTATCAGCCCTTCCGGATGCTGGGGAACAAAGAAGGTGTACTGCCAGCCCGTGCCCTCAGTAAAGTCGCCCACTCCATATACCGAGCGGAAGGGGTCGTAGGGAGTGCGTCGGCTGCCGTCGTCCATAAGGGGACGGACAAAACGGATGTCGCGGTCGTAGTATTGTGCATAATACCTGCCGCGCTTGATGTAGTTCTCGTAGTCTTCCTTCTTGCCCATCTTCTTTGCCATAAGAGCCGTACCCCAGTCGTCCACGGCATATTCCATGGCGATGGAGGTGGCCTCGTGCACCTTGTCGCAAGGGATATATCCTTTCTCCATCACGTAAGGGATGCCGTTCTGCTTCATATTGGTGGCAGTAGCCTTCATGGCTTGGAGAGCGCGCTCGGCATCAAAGCCGCTGAAACCCTTCAGATAGGCATCGGCAATGATGGGTACGGAGCTGTAGCCCGGCATACAGTCGGTCTCGCCACCCACTAAGTGCCAGATGGGGAGTTTGCCCTGCTGGTCGTATATGCTGAGGAAAGAATTGATAATGTCGTTCATCTTCTCCGGCACAACGATGGTGTAGAGTGGATTCAGCGTGCGGTAAGTATCCCAAAGAGAGAAGGTGGAATAGTTTGTCCACGTATTGTCGGTATACACCTTGTCGTCCTGTCCGCGGAACTCGCCGTTCACGTCGCAATAGAGCGTGGGGGCGATGAACATATGGTAGACGGAGGTATAGAAGATTTTCTTTGCACGTTCGTCGGGCGTATCTATTGCCACACAGGCGAGCTGCTTGTTCCATTTGTCCACTGCGTCTTTGTGCACTTGGTCGAAATCCCAGTGCGGCAGCTCCGCCTCCATGTTCTTTGCCGCATTCTCGCAGCTCACGGAAGAGATGGCAACCTTCACCTGCACATCCTCGAGGCCTTCCTTAAACGACACCACACCTTTCACCTTCTCGCCGGTGAGGCTATCTGAGCCTGCGGGTTCATCGTCGTTGAACACAGCGAGCGAGGCTAAGGGCTGGTCGAAAGTCATATGGAAGAACACCTTGTGCTGCGGGCTCCAGCCATGCGAGAAGCGGTAGCCTTCTATCGTGTGGTCGTCTATCTTCTTCAGATAAGTGTCGTAGGATCGGTCGCCGATTCCTTCCTTGAGGTTTATCAGCAGACGTGCCTGTTGGTCTTTGGGGAAGGTGTAGTGATGCATACCCACGCGCTCCGTTGCCGTCAGCTCGGCGCGGACACCGTTATCCAGCAGCAAAGAGTAGTATCCAGGGCTCACAGCCTCGTTCTCGTGCCGATAGTAGGAGGAGCATGTGCCCTCTATGTTGTCTTGTTCGCCACGGGTGGTACGCACCGCGCCGGTGAACGGCATAAGAAGGATATCACCAAGGTCGGCACAACCCGTGCCGCTAAGGTGTGTATGGCTGAAGCCAATCAATACACTGTCGGAATAATGATATCCCGAGCACCAGTCCCAACCCTTATGTATGTTCGTCGGTCCGAGCTGCACAGCCCCGAACGGGACGCTTGCTCCTACAAACACGTGTCCGTGTTCACCCGACCCGATGTAAGGGTCTACATACGAGACGTAGTCAGTCTCCGTATTTACCTGCTCCGCATTTTGGCAGGAGGAGGCAAAGAGCAGGCATACGGCGATGCCCGCCATTATCCATTGCTTGTTACTTTTCATACTCTTCATGCATTAATCGTTATTTCTTTTTCTTTTCGTCGATGGAGAAGGAATAAGGGAGGTCGCCATCGCCGGTACCTCTGTTGAGGTTCGGCTTGTCGCTCATCTTCAGGTTGAGCACTCCGCCCTTCATCATCTCGTAGTGGTCGAGGTAGTTCTTTGTATAGTTCTTGCCGCCGAGCGTTGCGGACTCTATGTAGATGTTCTTGTCGCTATTCTCAGGCGCGTTAATCACGAAGTCGCGTCCGTTCTCCAGGTGTAGCGTTGCCTTCTTGAACAGAGGTGCGCCCATGACATACTGCGTCGTTCCCGGAGCCACGGGGTAGAAGCCGAGGGCAGAGAACACATACCAGGCAGAGGTCTGCCCGTTGTCTTCGTCGCCGCAATAGCCGTCGGGTGTTGGGGTATACATCTTGTTCATCGTTTCGCGCACCCAGCGCTGAGCCTTCCAGGGCTGTCCGGCATAGTCGTACATATATATCATGTGTTGTATCGGCTGGTTGCCGTGGGCATAGTTGCCCATGTTCATTATCTGCATCTCGCGAATCTCGTGGATAACCCCGCCGTAGTAGCTCTCGTCGAACAGGGGCGGAACGGTGAACACCGAGTCGAGCATCATCACGAACGTATCCTTGCCACCCATGAGGTCTATCAATCCCTGCGGGTCGTGGAAGACGGACCATGTGTAGTGCCAGCTGTTGCCCTCCGTGAAGGCGTCGCCCCACTTCAAGGGCGAGAAGGGAGACTGGAAGGTGCCGTCTTCATTCCTGCCGCGCATCAGCTTCGTCTCCTTGTCGAAGAGGTTCTTGTAGTTCATGGCGCGACCGGCAAAGAGGTCAATCTCTTTCTTCGGGCGCTTCAGTTCTTTTGCAATACGCCAGATACACCAGTCGTCGTAGGCATACTCCAGCGTGCGGGCGGCATTCTCGTTAATCTTGACATCGTAGGGCACGTAGCCGAGTTTGTTGTAGTAGTCATACCCGCGGCGACCTGTGGAAGAAACCTTGGGATGAACATTCTCCGTACCGTGAATCAATCCCTTGTAGAGCGTTTCGAGGTCGTCCACCCTCACACCTTTCATGTAAGCGTCGACAAGCACGGAGGCGGAGTTGTTGCCCACCATGCAGTCGCGGTGGCCCGGACTTGCCCATTCGGGGAAGAAGCCGCTCTCTTTGTATGTATTGATGAGTCCCTCCTGCATCTCTTTGTTCATCGACGGGAACATGAGGTTGAGGAAGGGGAACAACGCGCGGAAAGTATCCCAAAAGCCCGTATCGGTAAACAGATACCCGGGGCACACCTCGCCGTTGTAGGGGCTGTAATGCACAATATTTCCCGAGGCATCCACCTCGTAGAACTTACGCGGGAAGAGCAGCGAACGATACATGCAGGAATAGAACGTGCGGTATTGGTCCGTCGTGCCGCCTTCCACCTCAATCCTTCCGAGCACATCGTTCCATGCCTTCCTGCCTTTGGCCACCAACTCATCGAAGCCGTCGCTGCCCAGTTCTTTGAGGTTCGTCTCCGCCTGGTCGAAGCTTATGAACGACGAAGCCACCCGGGCATGCACCTTCTCGCCTTTATGTGTCTTGAAACCTATCACCGCACCCACATGGTCTGCCTCCTGCTCCATGTTGCCCTCATAGAGGAGGCTGTCGGAGAAGGTTGCCTGATAGGTAAAGGGCTTGTCGAACACAATGACGAAATAGTTCTTGAAGTTCTCGGGCACGCCGCCACTGTTTCTCGTTGAATAGCCCACAATCTTGTTCTCGCCGGGAAGGACCTTGATATAAGACCCCTTGTCGAGCGCGTCTATCACAACATAAGACTTGTCGCTCTCCGGGTAAGTGAAGCGGAACAAGGCGGCGCGGTCGGTCGGGGTCAGCTCCGTCACCACATCGTGCTCCGCAAGATATGCCTTATAGTAGTAAGGCTTCGACACCTCACTTTTGTGCGAAAACCAACTGGCACGCTTGTCCTGGTCGAACACCGGCGCACCCGTCACAGGCATGATGGCAAACTGCCCGTAATCGTTGATCCACGGACTGGGCTGGTGTGTCTGCTTGAAACCTCTGATTTTGTTTGCCGTGTAGACATACTGCCATCCGTCGCCCATCTTTCCCGTCTGAGGTGTCCAAAAATTCATCCCCCACGGGCGGGCAACAGCCGGATATGTGTTGCCGGTAGACAATTCAAAGGTGGACTGCGACCCCATCAACGGCATCACATACTCGACAGGGTCGAACGCTTCGCCGTCGGAAGCAGCCACAGCCGGCACCCCCGCTCCCGCCAACAAGGCAGACAAGACGAGGGCCGATACTCTTTTTCTCTTCATGTTTTTCTTCGTTTTATTTTGGTTGGAATATTGTTTCAAATCCGATTTTTCATCGCGATGGCAAAGGTAATAGATTTCAAGGCGCAAAACGCACCCCTCTGCCCTATCCCCCTCATAATACCTATTTTTCACCATCCCCGACGCATCGTCACCCGACGCAAGCACGTCCTCCCAACCCTATTGCAAGAAGAAAAACATTTTGCAGGAGCAAAAAACCACCCTGGTGCGGAACTCTTGCGGGCTCGCAAATGTTAAAAACCACCTC
>CAVIFD010000074.1:0-7260 GCA_963641545.1 bacterium
TATGCAGATGAGTGAGGTGGTGGAAGAACACCCCTCACTCATTCCTGTTATTAATCGGTTTGGTATCCGCCTCGGATTGGGCGACAAATCGGTGAAAGAGATCTGTGAGACGCATCAGCTGGATACGGACTTTCTGTTGACGGTGGTAAATACGTTTTTGAACGAGGAATATTTTCCGGAAAGGAAGCTGCAGACGTTTCATACTTCGCAGATCATCGATTACCTGACCAAAACAAACCGGTATTACCTCAACTATCAATTGCCCAACATAGAACGGCATCTGACGTTGTTCATCTCCATGAGTACAAAGGGCAACAACACACTGAACCTTATCGGCAAATTCTTCTCCACCTTCAAAGAGGAGCTGACGGCACGTATCGAAAACGACAGTATGGTGTGGTTTCCATACTGTCAGACATTAAGCGAAAAGATTAACGGGCATCAGGCACTTGACGGAATGCTCCATACCGGCGGCGAGCAGCATGCCGATGACCCTATTGAGGCATTGTTGTCCGATTTGAAGGGAATCATGATAAAGCACCTTTCCGGTGATTATGATGAAAACTTGTGCTATGCCGTGATATTCGCCATCAGCACTCTTGAGAAAGACATCAAGCAGCATAACCGTATCCGATACCGCATACTTACTCCGATGGTGTCGGCTATGGAAAAACTTGTGAACACCTACTGCTGATGCATAAACCAAGGCAAATAGCAATCGTTCTGTCCGACACTCTGCAGAGTATCGGCATACAGAGCTTGCTGACCGACTACTTTCCGCCGGTGGAGGTCTGTTGGTTTCCGACGTTCGAGGCATTCTGTGCGGCAGGTAGCGTCGATACGTTCGATTTCTATTTCACCACAGCCGAGACGATGGTGATGAACGGCGACTTTTTCCTGCCCCGTCGCGGGAAAACCATCGTGGTGGCAGGTGGCGAGGAAAGTGTTGGCAATACAGTAAACCACATCGCGGTAAAGGCTTCCGAAGAGACCATTATCGAGCAGTTGCAACAGTTGTTTGCCGACGACGGCGGGCTGCAGGGTGAGACGAACAAGGGTCTTTCATCACGTGAAACCGACGTTCTTCAGCTGATTGTGAAAGGTATCACCAACAAAGAGATTGCCGATAAACTAAACATCAGCCTCAACACCGTCCTTACCCACCGCAAGAATATCACTGCGAAGTTGGGAATTAAGACAGTATCGGGGCTGACGTTTTATGCCATCATGAATGGCATTATCTCCGGAGACGAGATTGAGTTATAAAGGTTCTCAGCCTCTTCCCTTTATTTGCGAACAAAGTCTGAGGGGAAATCTATCGTGTTGATAATCTTTCCGTCCTTCAGGCGAATCCAAGTCTTGAAGCCTTTCTCTCCTTCCGTCAGTTCAATCACACGGGCACCGTTGCCGCCTGCCAGATTGTTGTAAACCGTCTTGCCACCGCTATAACGACCGTAAGCCAGCAGGATACCTTTCCGGTAAACGGCATAGTCGTCGTCGTGGTCGTGGCCGACAAACACACCTTGGATATCGCCCATCTCTTTCATCGACGCGAACATACCTGTATTAAGATAAGGCGCACAGGCTTTTTCCTGTCGCGAACCGACAAGGAATGACTTCTCGTCGGCAGCCGCCTGATTGTATTCCGGCAGCGGGATATGGAAGAATGCCAATGAGGGCACCGGTGTTCCACCGTTTTCTGCGGTGAACTTCCTGCTGTTCTCGCGATACCACATGATCTGATCCGGCTTGATGTAGTCGTATCCGTCGATGCCCTCGATCTGAGAGTAGGAGTGCGAGTCAAGGCAGTAGATGATACATTGGCTCTTTTTCCCGTCAGACGACTTGATCTGCAGGATATAGTTGCTTGCGCCGGATACTCCTTCCACCGAGTCGGTCAGGTTGTACGGAATGGTCTTCACGAGGTCAAACAACTCCTTGCGCGTTAATCCCTGCTCGTCGTCATGGTTGCCGAACATCATTCCGAACGGTATCTTGCGGTCGGCAGCCAGATTGAGCATGGTTCTCATACCTTCTTCCGCAGGCTTGCCGTATATTATGTCGCCGGTGAACAGTATCAAGTCCGGTTTCTCTGCATCCAACACCTCATTGGCACGCTCAATGGCAACGTCCGACTTGGGGTTCCCGTGGATATAGTGCAGGTCCGTAAACTGCACAATCTTAAACTTCCCGTCTTTGTTAAACTTCAACTCGCTCTGCTGAGCATTTCCGCCGAGCACACAGCCAAGCAGAAACATTACACTGATAAATAACTGTTTCATCTTTTTCTTTTATTGTTTATTCTCTATCTGTTCTTATTCGAATACCGGCATAGGTCGCCCGATCCACACCTGTGGCTGCGTCAGCCCAAGGAGTTTGGCAAGCGTGGAAGCGCAGTCGAACTGCATCATGCTGACATCGTCGAAGCAATAGCCTTTCTTTATCGACTTCCCTGCGATGATGAACGGGGTCTCCATCTCCATCATTGTCATTCCGCCATGTCCTTTCTCTATTCCGCCGTGGTCGCCCGTGACGACAAAGACGGTCTCGTCCATCATGCCTGCCTGCTTGACTGCCTCGACGATTTTTGCGATGTTACCGTCCAGCTCCTTCAGCTTGGCGTAATACTCGGGTGTGTCGTGACCTGCCTCATGACCCACATGATCCGGATTGTCGTAGATTACGGCAAAGAGGTTCGGCTTCTTCTCTGTGATATACTTCACTGCCATCTCGGTCAAAGCCTCCGGATAGGCTGAATAGTCCGGACCTTGTTCATGGTAGCTGAACGCCAAAGAGTCGACAACATACTTGATGCCGTCCCAGTCGTGCACAAGTCCGATCTCTGCCGTAGGGTTCGCGTCGCGATAGAGTTGGAACACTGTCGGGAAGATGCCGTGCTGATTCAGCTCACGCGAAGGAAGCTCGGGCGTTTTCGATCCCCACGTGGTATATCCGTGAAGCTCGGGGCACGCTCCCATAAACATCGAAGCCCAGTTTAGTGCACTCGACGACGGCAACACCGACCGCTTCTTCAAGGTGTAGGAGCCGTCTTTCATAAACTGTTTGGTGACGGGCATATCTGCCTTTTCCATGCTGTAGGCACCCCATCCGTCGAGACCTATCCAAACGACATGCTTGGCTTTCGGCGCGTTGTCTTCGCTCTTTGCACCACATACACATGACGTGACAACAGCTGCAACGGCGCAAGACATCAAAATTTGAAATACTCTTTTCATCATGATTTGTTATATGAATTAGTTTCTAATACATCAGGCTGAATGTAGCCCAAACGGCTTTATGATCTGTCGGCCATGTTCCCTCAGGCTCTATGAACTTGTCTTTGCCTGTCTCTTCCACGCGCTCACTTCTCACGATGGACTTCCGTGGACCGACAACCGCTGCATCCATCAGCCGGCATCTCCCGTTCGGCTTGTAATAAATGAAGTCGATACGGTCTCTTTCGTCTGCCTCCGGTGCCCATGTCAGCTTCGACACGTCGACAGACGGATTGTCGGAAGGGAACGTAAAGCCGGGGTATGTCGCGGCATCGGGATACATCTCCCGATAGGCATCCTTGAATCCGTTTTCCTCCAGCAGGGTGGAGCAGATCCAGCGGACAACCGTCCCGTTATGATCCCACAAATCTTTGGTGCTCTCCGTCCAGTCGAGGTGCGACGGCTCGTTGAAGTCACCGCCCAAAAGGATCAGACTCCCTTTTTCGCTTGCGGCATCTTCAATCACTCCCCGTATGGTCTCATCCCTCAACGACTCGTTGTTCACCCGCTCGATCTCGCCCTCGTCAACCACCGGTGCCTCCATCTTCTTCCAGCTCACACCGCTGTAGCCCCGAGGCATATAACAGGCATAATGCGTATAGTCCAAATGTGCGGAATAGACCACCACACGCTCACCCTCAACATCTATTGCCGCCTTTAGCACACGCACGGCTTCCGCCACCGATGCGGCAACCTCATATTGCTCGGTTATCTTGTATTTTGAAAGGATACCTACATCCAACCGGCACTTTTCCCCGTAATAGTTCTCGCCTCTCTCTCTCAGCTCCTGCAGGATTTTCGGCACGAACTCGCCGCTCGACTCGCTCAGCAGCACTATATCCGGCGACAGTCGGCATATCTCATCTGCCACGGCATCAAAACCGCCTTCAACCACCGCGGCTTCCTGCCAGACATTCATCTGCAGAACGGTCAGCTTCCGCCCGTCGCGACAGCCCGCCATGACACAAATCAAAAGAAGTAAAAGTAGATTTCTGTATTTCTTCATGGTATTCAACGCATCAAAAAAGTGCCCCCAAAGGTAATCATTTAACCCTAACGAGCACACTCCTCAGTGTGTTTGTCGTGGTGGGTTTGAGGTAAAAGAGCCGTCTCCATTCGTTCGCTCCTCTCGAAACAAATCATATTTTTGCACGTTAGAAAACAATAATACCTAAGTGTTTTAATGGTGATGGGAGAGAACAACAAGATACTGATATATACCGGTGGCGACGGACTGACGAAAGTGGATGTAAGGCTGGAGGATGACACGCTGTGGCTTACGCAGGCGCAGATGAGTGAACTGTACGCCACAAGCAAGTCGAATATCAGCGAGCATATAAAACATATTTTTGAAGAGGGCGAATTGACGGAGGAGTCAGTTGTTCGGAAATTCCGAACAACTGCCGCTGATGGAAAATACTACTTGACGAATTATTATAATCTCGACATGATTATAGCCCTCGGCTACCGCGTGCGTTCCATCACTGCCACACGTTTTCGCCAATGGGCTACGTTGCGCCTCAAGGAGTATATACAAAAGGGTTTCACCCTCGACGACGAAAGACTGAAACGGCTCGGAGGCGGCGGATATTGGAAGGAGTTGCTGGCTCGCATCCGCGACATTCGCGCCACGGAAAAGGTGTTCTATCGGCAGGTGCTCGAGATATATGCCACAAGCGTAGACTACGATCCGAGGGCATCCGTTTCGCAGGAGTTTTTCAAAAAGGTGCAAAACAAAATACACTATGCCATACACGGGAACACGGCTGCCGAGTTGATAGTGCAGCGTGCCGATGCGGAAAAAGACTTCATGGGGCTCTTTACGTTTAGAGGCGCACAGCCTACTTTGGAAGAAGCGCGTACCACGAAAAACTATCTCAACGAGAAAGAACTCAGGGCAATGGGGCAACTCGTTTCCGGATACCTCGATTTTGCCGAAAGGCAAGCCGAACGCGAACAACCCATGACAATGGACGACTGGGCGAAGTACCTCGACGGTATCCTTACCATGACAGGAGAGAAACTGCTACAGGGTGCCGGCTCCGTATCGCATGCGGAAGCCATGGAACACGCCACAGGCGAATATCGCAAATACAAGCAACGTGTCATTAGTGATGTGGAGCAGGATTATCTGGATTCCATAAAGCGACTGGGCGACATGGGCAAAGATGGTGATTGCATGCCGCGGTGACGAAACAGAGCGGCGAGAAAACAAGAACGGGAGCTTTTCGGCTCCCGTTTCTTGTTTCATAGGGTTGTGCTTATTTCAAAAGCCACATAACGCCCATGTAGTCGTCGGAGCCACCGTACTGGCTGTTGATGGCTTGCGACACATTGTCCATGTTGTAGTCCAGCTCATCCTGCGGATACATCCACCTCAGCGGCATCTTGTCGGATGGAATGTTACGGTTCGACTTCGGATTGATCGGGAAGTCGGGAATACCCGTGCGACGATACTCGAAGAATGCGTTAAACGGTATCTGAAGGAACGACGTGATATACTTCTGCCAGATGATTTGTTCCAATCGTCCTTGGAAGTCGTCCGTGAAAGCAACACCCGGTTTCTGCAAGTACTCGGCGATATAGTCGCTCGTTATCTTGCGGTTGTGGTGATACTGCGCATTGTCCGGTGTATTGTCGGCAACAAACTGCATGGAAGATCTGACAGCCTCCTCGTAGTATGCCTTTGCGTCGCCGTCGACAAGACCTCTCAGTGCCATCTCTGCCAGGATGAAGTTCTGCTCCTGATAGCTTAGGATAAAGATAGGCTCGCCTTCGGGCAGCTGTTCGTATCTGTCGTTGAGCTGAGAAATATTGCCTTCGCCTACCACGCTTAATATGTCGGACTCGGGCAACATAGGGTCTACGCCGTTGTACGAATCCCACGCGGACGGGTCGGCGCCTGCCTTCTCGGCATTAGGTGTCGGCTTGGCGTAGTAGAACAGACGGTAGTCCTGCAATTCTTTTAGCTTGTCGATGATGATACAAGTCACCGCATCGTTCTCTCCGTAGTCGCTGATCTCTTTGTAGAGCGGATAGTATTGTCCTCCCTTGTTAGAGTATACAACCTGGAAATTATCGTCAACCGATTCGAACAACGGACGATTATTTACAAGCTCTTTGATTCTTGCCTTGACGTTCAGATCTGCGTCATCAACCTTCTTATACAGGTTGAGCAGTATCTTCAGCTGGAGAACGTTCACAGCCTTGCGCCATTTTGTTACGCTTCCGCCGTACATGTAATCGCCGTCAAAGTCTTCGCCGATGCTGAACAGGCGGTCTGCCTCGTCCAGTTCCTTTAGCAGCCCGACGAAAATATCCCTCTGCGAATCATACTTCGGGAAATAGATTTCGCCTTCCTCGCCCTGCAATGCCTCAGAATAAGGGATATCCCCGAGGCGCATCGTCATATCGAAGAAGAAGTACACGCGGATGAAATGCGCGAGTGCCGTATACGAATTGCTGAGACCTTCAGTCTGAGCAAAGCCGATCATCTTCGAAGCGTTGCGCAAGTTGCTTATCGAGCTGTAGCTTGCTCTTCCGAGCAGATTGAAAGCCCTGTCCTCCCCAATTTCCGTCCAAGAGAGATACTTTCCGAGCAGGTCGTCAGAGATGGAACCTTTGGACTCACCGTTATTATACGTCGTGAGGTTGCGGAGCAGACCTGTGGCAAGCATTGCCGAGGTCACTTCAGTTGTTGCATCCGGGTTTGTGTTTACGCTTTCGAAGTCGTCGCAACCCGCAAACATCAGTAGTGACAAAGCACCTGTCAATATATTTCTAATTTTCATGATGTCTCTTATTTATTAAAATTCAACCTTTAAGTTTACGCCGACATATCTTATCGATGGAGAAGACACGTTTTCGCCTTCAACATCTTCGAAACCGTCAGGGTCGGAGAAGCGGAAACCTTTCGTCAGGACGAACAGGTTCTGTCCGATAAGGGCGGCATAGCAACTCTTCATTCCGAGCTTGTGTACAAACT
>CAVIFD010000075.1:0-7225 GCA_963641545.1 bacterium
TCTCGGGGATGCGGACGGTGTGCACACCGCATACGATCATATCATATCGCTCCAACCTGCGGTAGATGCTCTGCACCTCTGCGGCGGAAGTCTGCCGGCTGATGCTGAAGCAGGCAACACTGTCGTAACGGCATGCCATCTCCTGAAACTCGTTCCCCTCGGACGCGCCGATGGAGAGCACGGCAATCTTCCTCTTGTCCAAGGAGCGGACGGGGATGATGCTGTCGGTGTTCTTGAGCAGCGTGACGGCTTCGGCATTGAGCCGTGCTGCCAGCCATGCGGCGTGGGGCGAGTTGAGACGTTCGCTCAGCCCTTTGGTGTTGATGGGGCTGTAGTCGCCAAGACCCGTGATGTATTTGTAGCGAAGTATCTTCAGGCACCGGGCTTCGATGTCTTCCATACTGATGATACCCTCGTCGACGGCTTCCTTCACGGCAGCAAAATCGGTGAGCGGAGAAGCCGGAGAGAGCAGTATGTCGTTGCCCGCAAGCAAAGCCTTCACCGAGGGGTTGTCCGACTTCCGCGCCGAGGCACCCTTCATGGCAAGTGCATCGGTGAAGCACAGTCCGCCGAAGCCCATCTCCTCCTTCAGCACCCCCGTGACCGTCCGGCGGGAGAGAGACGAGGGTGTGCCGTGTGTCTTGTCGAGCGAGGGGACATGCAGGTGCGCAGTCATAATGCCGGCAAACCCTCCGCGTATGTACTGCGCGAAAGGACAGAGCTCGACGCTGTCGAGGCGCGAACGTTCGTGGCGCACTACAGGAAGTGTGAGGTGCGAGTCTTCCGACGTGTCGCCATGCCCGGGGAAATGCTTGGCTACGGAGATGATACCCTCGGCTTCCAGTCCGCGGGCATATGCCGTGCCCTTGTCTGCCACGGCACGGGGATCTTCGCCGAACGACCTCAGACCTATCACGGGGTTGTCCGTGTTGCTGTTCACGTCCATGTCGGGGGCAAAGTTGATCTGTATGCCCATCTCACGGCACTGGCGCGCCACCTCCCTGCCATACTCTTCAATGAGGGTATCGTTCTCGATGGCTCCCAGCATCATGTTCTTTGGGAAGCGCGTTGTGCCGCTGAGCCGCATCGACAGTCCCCATTCCCCGTCGAGGGCGACGAACATCGGGACGTGCGACGCCTTTTGCAGGAGGTTGGTCACCTCCGCCTGGGCAACGGGGTTGCCCTTGTGGAAAAGTATCCCGCCAATCTTCATCTCTGTGACATAACGCATCAGCCGCTGCATGTTGCGGCTGTCTGTCTTGGGGTCGGCAACGACCATGAAGAGCTGCCCGATACGTTCGTCGCAGGTCATCGCGTCGAACACGGAGTCTGCCCAGTGGTTCATTGCCCTTTGGTCTACGCCGCGATACATCGAAGGCACTGTCTGCGCCCGAGCCACCAGTGCACACACGGCGCAAAGCAGTATGACGAAAGACTTTCTCATCCTTACATCCTCTTTATTTTCCGGTAGACATATACGAACGCCGGAACAAGGAACAGGTCGGCTGCCATCCATGCCGTCACGTCGCCGAAGCATATTGCCCAAAAAGCAAACACCGGCACGGCATAGAGGCTGACCATCGTGCGGGCAATCATCTCGGACACGCCGGAGAGCATTGCGAGGTTGGTGAACCCTGCCCCCTGGATGGTGTAGCGAAGGATACAGAGAACGCCAAGTATAGGAAAGAAGCAGCAGGAGACGTGCAGGTACTGCACTGCGTCCTTGATGATCTCCGTCTCCGACGGACTGACGAATATCATTATCAGCTCACGCGAAGCAAGCATAAGTATGACGAACGAGAAGGCGGCATAGACGAGCATCATCAGTCCGCTGGCTTTGATGCCCAGCCAGACGCGCTCCGGACGGCCCGCCCCGTAGTTCTGCCCCGTATATGTTGCCATGGCAATGCCGAGGCTCTCGAACGGGCAGATGAAGAATGTCTTGATGCGGATGGCAGAGGCATATGCCGCAATGCAGGCAGAGCCGAGCGCGTTGTTCGCGCTCTGAAGCATGATGCTGCCTATTGCCGTGATGGAAAACTGAAGCCCCATAGGCACGCCTATCCACAATAGGTTTCCTGCCAGCTTGGACTGAAAGCGTCTCTCGTCACGCGTGCCGCTAAGTATCTCGAAGCGGCGATACATATATACCAAGCACAGAGCGGCGGATATTCCCTGCGAGAGCAGCGTGGCTATGGCGGCTCCCGCAACGCCCCACCTGAACACCAGGATACAGACAAGGTCGAGTATCACGTTCAGTATGGTGGAGAAAAGAAGAAACCAGAACGGCGTCTTGCTGTCGCCAAGCGCACGGATGATGCTCGAGAGCAGATTATAGAAGAAGGTGCAGGGCACGCCGATGAAGGTGACAAGCAGATAGAGGTAGGCATCGTGGAAGATGTTCTCCGGCGTCTGCATCACACGCAGGATGTCGCGACAGCAGATGCCGGTGACCACGGCAACGACCACCGACATGACGGCAGCCAGCTGCAGGCTGATGAAGACGTATCGCCGCATCGTACTGTAGTCTCGTGCGCCAAACTTCTGCGCCACCGGAATGCCGAAGCCTGCGCAACACCCGTTGCAAAACCCTATGATAAGAAAGATTACCGATGTGCTTGCGCCGACAGCAGAGAAAGCGTCGATACCGAGAAATTTGCCGACGATGGCTGCGTCGATCAATGAATAGGTCTGTTGGAGCAGGTTGGCAAGCAACACCGGCATTGTGAAACTAAAGAGCAGGGGCAACGCTGCCCCCGATGTCATTTCCTTTGAAGTCCCCATAAAAACTGATACCCGAAACAATCGCCGCAAAGGTAACCATTTGTCACAAAAGCGGGGGATGCGGCATACACAAAACATCGGAATACGTACTTTTGCGGAAAATTTGAAAGAAAGTATATCATGAAAACAAAGTTCTTTTTACTGTCGCTTGCCGCGATGTTTTTCCTGCCCGCCGAGGCAGCAGTTGTCGATACCATCAATGTCCGTAGTGATGCAATGAAGAAAGATGTCCGGGCTGTCGTCGTCTTTCCTGAGAAGGGGAAGACCACAGCTCCGGTCGTTTACCTCCTGCACGGCTACGGCGGGGATGCCAAGACGTGGATCAGCATCAAGCCCGATCTGCCGGAGATGGCAGACCGCCTCGGCGTGGCATTTGTATGCCCCGACGGCAAGAACAGCTGGTATTGGGACAGCCCCACAGACCCGTCTTCGCGATACGAGACATTCGTGTCGAGTGAACTCATTGCCTACATGGATGCCCACTACCCTACGGTGAAAGACCGTAGCGGGAGGGCCATCACCGGACTGAGCATGGGCGGACATGGAGCCATGTGGCTGTCATTGCGTCACAAGGATGTGTTCGGCGCGGCAGGAAGCACGAGCGGCGGCGTTGACATACGTCCCTTCCCCAACAACTGGGAGATGAAGAAGCAGCTCGGCGAGGAGAGCGAGAACCGCGAGGTGTGGGATGCTCATACGGCAATAAACCAGATCGACCGCATAAACAATGGCGACCTGGCAATAATCATCGATTGCGGCTACGGCGATTTCTTCTTCGAGGTGAACAACGAGTTCCACAAGAAGCTGCTGAAATATAATATCGACCACGACTTCATCGTGCGCCCGGGTGTGCACAATGGGGAGTATTGGAACAACTCCATCGACTATCAGGTCCTTTTCTTCAAGAAGTTTTTCGACAGGAAGAAGAAGTAACGGAGTCTTCCCCCCTGCCTACACGAACAGCATGATGATAAGCTGTGCAGAGATGACACGCACGAACATTGAGAGGGGATAGACCGTGGCGTATGCCACCGAGGGTTCATCCCCCTCTACCGTCGTGTTGGCATAGGCAAGAGCCATCGGGTTTGCCATGCAGCCGCAGAGCATGCCGACGCCTCGGGCATAGTCGAGGCGAAACAGCCGCGAGGCAGCGAAGCCTACGATCAGCACCGGCACGATGGCAAGCAGGAAGCCCAACACAACCCACAGCGCACCTTCCGCGCAAAACACCGTCTCGAAGAAGTGCTCCCCCGAGCTTATCCCCAGCCCCGCGAGGTATATCACGATGCCCAGCTGACGCAGCATGAGGTTTGCACTCATCGTCGTGTATGTCGTCAGGTGAAGGCGCGGGCCGAAAGCTCCCATGAGTATGCCGACAATGATGGGTCCGCCGGCAATGCCAAGCTTGATGGGTGTTGTCATCCCGGGCAGCATGATGGGAAGCGAGCCTATCAGGACACCCAGCGAGATGCCGATGAAGACAGAGAGCAGGTTAGGGTTGTCGAGCCGTTTTATCTCGTCGCCGAGGATCTTGCCCACTGTGCTGACTGCGTTCTTCTCGCCTACAATCGTCAGGCGGTCGCCAATCATAAGGCGCAGCCCCGGGTCTGCCACAAGGTCGATGCCGGCACGGTTGACGCGGGTGATGTTTATGCCGTAGAGGTTACGCAGGCGGAGCGAGCCGAGCTTCACTCCGTTCACACGGTTGCGGGTCACGGCGATGCGGCGCGAGATGAGCTGCGAGTCGATGGCGTTCCAGTCGATGTCTTCCTTGTTCCAGTCCACGTTTTCCTGCCCACCGAAGAGCACACGGATGGACTCCACGTCTGCCTTGTGGGAGATGATGAGCAGATGGTCGTCTTCGCGCAACATGGTGTCGGATGTCGGGATGCTTACCTTCCCCTCGTGCCACACACGCGAGATGACGAAATGTTTCTCCGTGAGCTGCATTATCTCTTTTATGCTCTTGTCGTAGACGGCAGGGTTGCTGATGTGAAACTCCGAGATGTTGGGCTTGGCGTTCTGTTTCTCTTCGTCGGAGCCTGTCTGCCGCGCGGCAAACGCCTTTCGCAGCACGACGATTGCCAGTATCATGCCGATGACCCCGAGAGGATAAGCCACGGCACAGCCGAGAGCCATGCGCGTCACCTCGCCGTAGTCACCCGGGGCAACCTGCTGCAATGCCTGCTGGGCAGCTCCCAGCGCAGGCGTGTTGGTGACAGCCCCGCACAGCAACCCGACCATGTCGGGCAGGCTCACGCCCGTGGCACCACACAGCACAAGCACCATTATCCATCCGAGCAGGACCACCGTCAGCCCCATCATATTCATGGCTATGCCGCCCTTCTTCAGCGAAGCGAAAAAGCCGGGACCGACCTGCAACCCCAGGGAGTAGACAAAGAGTATCAGCCCGAAGTTCTGCGCGAAGTTCAGCATGTCAGCATTCACCTCGATCCCCAGATGCCCTGCCATTATTCCGGCAAAAAACACGAAGGTGACGCCCAGAGACACGCCGAACAGCTTCTGCCGCCCCAAAAACAGCCCCACTGCCGAGACTATCGAGATGATAACCACCGCCTGCAGCATCGTCGGCTCGAAGAATGCTTCCTGCAACCAATTCATATCTTGATCCTTTCTTTTTTTGACGGCGCAAAGATAGACCTTTATCCTCCCCGCCGAGCCTCCCCGAAATCGGAAAGCGGACTTTCCTGTTCCGCAAAACTTTCGGGAAGGTAGAAAGCGGACTTTCTAGTCCCGCGAAACTTTCGGGAAAGTAGAAAGTGGACTTTTTTGTCCCGCGAAACTTTCGGGAAGGTAGAAAGCGGACTTTCTTGTCTCGCGAAACTTTCGGGAAAGTAGAAAGCGGACTTTCTTGTCTCGCGAAACTTTCGGGAAGGTGGAAAGCGGACTTTCTAATTTCTTCGATAGGCAAAAGCCCTACCTTTGTGCCCGTTCTAAAGCAAAACGAAAATCCAAATCAGCATGACACCGTTCTTATACCGTGTAGCCTCATTGTTTTATCGTCGGTATGGGGCAGACATCAACAGGTTGGCGTTCGTCTTCCCGAACAGACGTGCCGGATTGTTCTTTCAGAAATATCTCTCGGAGATGGCGGATGCGCCGATCTTCTCTCCTACCATACTTACCATCAACGACCTGTTCGTGCAGCTCAGCGGCAACAGGCAGGCAGACAAGATCGGGATGTTGTTCCTTCTCTACAAAATATACGTCAGGCATAGCGGCTCGACGGAGTCTTTCGACGACTTTCTCTATTGGGGCGAGATGTTGCTGGGCGACTTCGACGATGTGGACAAATACATGGTGGATGCCCGCATGCTGTTCACGAACGTGACCGACCTACGGGAGATAGCGGGCGACCTCAGCTTCCTCAGCGAAGAACAGGTGGCAGCAATCCGCACGTTCTGGTCGTCTTTCAATCCCGAGGGCAGCACGAATCAGGAAGAGTTTCTTTCTGTTTGGAAAACGCTATATGCTTTGTACACCGACCTTCGCGAAGCCCTGGCAGCAGAAGGCTGTGGCTACGACGGCATGATCTTCCGCAATGTTGTGGAGCGTATGGAACGGGGCGAGGCTTTCGACCTGCCATACGAAAAGATCATCTTCGTCGGCCTCAACGCCCTGTCGGTTGCAGAAGAACGTTTCCTCCGGCAGCTCAAGAAACGGGGCATTGCCGATTTCTATTGGGACTACGCTTCCCCCAAGGTGCGCGACAAGGGCAACAAGGCTTCGTATTTCGTGGAGCAAAACCTCCGCAACTTCCCCTCGCAATATCCGCTCGAGCAGGATGAGGAGAGCGACACACAGATAGAAGTGATAGGTATCCCTTCCGGCATTGGTCAGGCAAAGCAGGTGTATGCCCTGCTTGAAGAGCTTTGCAGGGAGAGTGACATGTCCGACGAACAGGCACTGCGCACAGCCATTGTGCTCCCCGACGAGCATCTGCTGCTTGTCCCCGTGCTCAGCTCCATCCCGCAAGAGATACGCCGCATAAACGTGACGATGGGGTATCCGTTGGCAGGTACGCCCGTTGCCTCTCTGATGGAGTTTGTGATGGCGCTTCAGAAAAACCTGCGCACCGTGGACGGCGAGCCGATGTTCTATTTCCGCGACGTGCTGCCGGTGTTGAACCATCAATACGTCAGCTCTGCAGACCCGAAGACGGTGGCAGACATGGTGAAAGACATTGCGGAAAACAACCGCAACTATATCTCTGCCGTCGAACTTGGACGGTCGCCGCTGCTGTCCGTCATCTTCCGTCCTGTGACGGATGCCGATGCCCTTTCCGACTATCTCATCAGTGTGTTGCAGGAACTGAACCGAGCTATCGACGGCGGACAAACGGAAGACGAGGACAACGAAAACATCTCCGTCAAAGACATCGAGCAGGAATTCATCTTCCATTATTTCACCACCGTCAACC